>SPBY01000162.1 GCA_004525825.1 Bacteroidia bacterium | reverse complement strand
CATGGAGATCATGGACAAGTACGATCCTGAGAAGCGTGTGGCCCTGGTGTTCGATGAATGGGGGACCTGGTACGATGTGGAACCGGGAACCAATCCCGGATTTCTGTTCCAGCAGAATTCCATGCGTGATGCACTGGTGGCAGGACTTACCCTGAATTACCTGAATGCGCGATGTGCCCGGGTGAAGATGGCCAACATTGCACAGACCATCAATGTGCTGCAGGCACTGATCTTTACGGAAGATGAAAAGATGATGCTCACTCCTACCTACCACATCTACGATATGTACAAGGTGCACCACGATGCCACCCTTATTCCGCTCACGCTGGAATCTCCGGATTATACCTATGGGGATGAAACCCTTCCGGCCATCAGTGTCAGTGCCTCCAGGGACAATGCCGGGAGGACCCATATTTCGCTGGTAAATATCGATCCGACTACGCCCATTGAGCTTTCCATTGAACTGGGCGAAGTGGAAGGCAAAAAAGTAAGCGGAAAGGTACTTAGCTCCCCGGAGATCAACAGCCACAATACCTTTGAAGATCCTTACAAAGTGGTCCCGGTGGAATTCACCGCTGCGAAAATTAAAAAAGGAGTTCTGGAGCTTACAATTCCATCAAAATCTGTGGTGGTCCTGGAAATTTTCTGATCTGCCGGCCTTACTACAAGGGCGAATCATCTTTTTCGGACGGCCGTTTGTAAAAGCGCTGGGTGGGATAGGCAAATTCGATGTCCTTGTGCCGGGCGAACTCCTTCAATATGTCCTCCCAGATCAGGTGTTCGCTGCTCCTTCGTTTACGCGGTTCACAGATGTAGCGCATGGTGAGCAACACACCACTCTCCTGAACGGAAGTATAGACAGTGGGGGTAAGATACTGGTAGAAGATCATGTACTTTTTAGAAGCTTCGATGATTTTCTTCTCTGCATCCACCGAAAGTGCTTCGGCATGTTCACTGACGATTTTCTGAAGGATCACCTTGGTCAGGTGCCAGTTGCTTTCGAAGGTCACCAGCACCGGTAACTCATTCCAGATGAATTTGAACCCGGCACTGTAGTTGGATTGTGCCTGGGTGAAGATGGTCCCGTTGGGAATGTGGATGATCCGTCCGGTACTCTGATCGGCATTCACCCAGTTTCCAATCTCCAGCAGGGTGAATTGGAAGAGGCGGATATCGATGACATCCCCTGCATGTTCGCCGATCTGTACCCTGTCGCCCAGGCTAAAGGGCTGGCGGGTAAGGATGAAGAACCAGCCTGCAATGTTGGTCAGGGGATCTTTCAGAGCGATGGCCACACCGGCAGTAAGCAGGCCCAGAAAGGCCCCCAATTGCCCGATGGCCTTGATCCAGACACTACTGATGAGGATCACCGTTAGGACTCCCCCCGTGAAGGAAACGGTGCGTTTCCAGGTGTACCTCGATTTCGGGTCTTCTGTAATCCTCCAGACGATTTTCAGAATAGCATAGCGGATAACTCCCAGCACCACAATTATCAAAAGGGAATAAAGGATCTTGTTTTGATTTTCAGGACTGAGGCCTATGGCGCTTTGAATAGAATTGCGTATCTCATCCATGTTTTGGGTACTGGGTGAACCCGGGAAAATTAATCAATATAAATCAGAATTGAAAGCGCATCAGATCCTGGCGAGTGCCATGGTGGCCGCATGAAGGGAGATGGTGATCAGCAGAAATAGGTTCCTGGATGCCGCCGGGGAAAGCTTCAGGAACCTGTATTTCAGGGAGCCGGCATGACAGGAGGCCAGGCAGTCCCCACACAGGGTGCAGGTAAGTCCAGGTTTGCGTGCTGCCACATCGGAAGGTCTTAATGCATCGTATTTACATACGCGGGTGCAGGCCATGCAGTTGGTACAAGAGTGGTCATCTATATACATCCGGAAGGGATTTACAAAGCGGGTCAGGTGCACCACCGTGCCCACGGGACAGTAGGCGCTGCAGTGCACCATTCGTCCCTGTTTTCTGCTGACCAGCAAGATGATCCCAAGTCCTGTGAGGCCAAAGCCCAGTGCCACCCAGGTAGCGGTGATGACAGATACTTCCATCCATCTCATGAACAGGGCTCCGGCTACAACCAGGAAGAGGACAGTGGATTTCAGGGCCCATTTATTCCGGATAGGTCCCGGCCGGGGTTTACGGCCCGACGAGAGTGAATCGATGGCGCCGAAGTAACAGAGGTGGCTGCACCAGGCTGGTCCAGACAATATCACGGTAGAAAGAAAGAGGATGGTCATCACCGAGGTGTGCCCCCTGTAAATGGGACCAGCCACAATCATCATGGGAATGGGGAGATGGAGTTTCCCCGTCATCAGAAACTTTTCGAATCCCAATAAGCCCAGAACCAGCTGAGAAAAGAAAAGCACTGAAAAAGCAAACCAGGTATATTTCCTCCAGGTCTGCACTTTCTTTGGATTCTGCATTTTGTGAGCCACCAGTGCGCCATAGCCTGCAATGAGAAGCATTTGAAACCATCCTCCACCATCCACAAAACGCTCCAATAGCAGCATGGGACGCTCCACCTTTAACTGGACCGGCACCAGAAGGAAGAGGACCAGCAGAAATACTGCTGCAGGAAGACGCAATGAAGAGCTTTGTTTCCTGAACAAGGCCATCATTCTTCCGCTTTGGTTTTAATAACCAGCAGTTCCAGGTCCTGCTTCCCGGGGTTCATCCAGAATCTCTCGCTTCCCGCTTCCAGGACAATGGATTGTTCTTCACCCAGGGGCAGTTTCATTGCACTGCCGGTATCGGTGACTTGCTTATACATGAACCGTCTTAGCTTATACCCATTCTTCTTGCAGGATCTCTCCCTCCACACCCACAATGACTGACTTGATCGGTACTTTTCGCGTGGACTGGTCTGCAGCCATCTTCACCACCTGTAGCAAACCGCCACAGCAGGGGACCTGCATCATCATCACCGTTAAGGTATTAATTTTAGCTTCATCAATCAACGCCGCGGTCTTGGATACATATTCTTCCAGTCCCGAATCCAGCTTCGGGCAGCCGATGGCCAGGCTTTTGCCCTTGAGCCATCTGGAATGAAAGTTACCCAGGGAGAAGGCCACACAGTCTGCAGCCAGCACCAGGTCGCTTTCCTGGAAGTAGGACGCAGCGGGATTGATCAGGTGCATTTGCACCGGCCACTGTCGCAACTCTGAGTCTTGATCGGCCTGTACTCCCCCAGCCAAGGTAAAGGCTCCGGCAGCGGGAACTGCACCGGCCACTACCGCTGAACGAGGAGCGAAAGAGCGGGCTTCGGATCCTGCACAACCACAGGCCAGTTGTTCCTCTTCCACCCTGGCATTATGCACCCTGTTCATCACCTCTGAAAGGCTGAATGTCAGGCTGGCCTGGTTGGCTTTCAGGTACTCTATTCCTTCTTTGAGAAAATCTGTTTCGTTATGTTCCTTCAGGTGTTGCAAGTGGGCCACCACGGTGTTCTCTCCCTTTTCCACCATGATTTCCATCACTTTGGTTTCATTGTAGGCTTCGGCCTCCCTTTTTTCTATTTCAATGGCACCCTGTGGACAGTGTCCAAGGCAGGCCCCCAGGCCGTCACACATCAGGTCACTGATCAGCCTTGCCTTTCCATCAATCATCTGCAGGGCCCCTTCGTGACAATTGGGAATGCACTGTGCGCAACCATCACATAACTCTTCATCGATCTTTACCATTTCTCGTATCATAGGAATCAGTTTTTAAGTTTGGTACAAATATGAATCAATTACTTGGGAGTAGTTGGTAACATATGTTACAGCCTCTATGGTTACGGATCGGAAATTGTTATATTTGATGCTGCAGATTAAAAGAATACAATATGTTGCATCAATTATTTCGGGAGAGGATGCTTCCCGGATTCGTTGTATTTATTGCCTTCTCACTCACAGTCTTCACGGCTGTTTCCTGTGAAAAAAGCGAGGGGCTGGGCGGTACCGGTTCCATTTCGGGGACTGTAAAAGAGCAATATTACAACGATGACTATTCCCTGCTGATTTATGAAAAACCCGCGGTGGATGAAGAAGTTTTTATAGTATTCGGTGACGAGAAAGCCCTGGGGAACCGTGTTCGGACCAATATGCATGGGCAGTTTATGTTTAAGTATCTCTATCCGGGGAAATACGAGGTCTATTTCCTCTCGGGAGATTCGGCCTCGGTGCTCGATCTGGATGTGGAACTTTCGTGGACGGTGGAACTGGGCAAGGGAGAGGATCTGAATCTGGGCGAACTGGTGAAAATGACACCCCTTGACTTTGATGACGGTACAGCCATGATCAAAGGAAGGGTGAAGGTGATTGACTATGTGGATGCATCCGCCTGGCCCAACCTGGTGATCGAGAAAACATATTATGGCACCGAACAGGAGGTATACCTGACTTATGGGGACCATGCCTTCTATGATGAGAGGATCCGCTCTCAGTTTGACGGCACTTTCGAGTTCGGGGGACTGATACCGGGCAATTACCTGGTGTTTCTCTACTCCGACGAAGTGACGGGAGAATCGGACAAGGTGGCCCTCAAATTTGAAGTAAGCGTCACCGGTTTGGAACAGTTGGTGGACCTGGGAGAAATTGTTATTGAAAAATTATAAATTTGTTTAAGATGATGAAAAAGATTTTACCTCTGCTTGCCATCCTGATGATGGTAGCTGGACCCGCTGCCGCACAAGGCACCAAAACCATTAAAGCGAAAAAAATTACCACCAAGACTGTCAATGAATATTTTTTGGAAGAGGGAATGGACGACCCGGTGGTGGAATCCATTGAACGCTACAACCCAGAGGGTGAGCTGGTGGAAGTGAAGGAGATGAACCGAAAGGGTGAGATCAAGAAGTGGGAGAAGTATCTGTACAACGAAGAAGGCCAACTGGTGGAAGAACAATTTTTGGATGTAAAAGGAAGGGCCACACAGACCGAAAAGAACATTTATAAAGATGGTCTGAGAATCGAAAAGCAGTATTACAACAGTCGTGGCGATCTGTACAAAAAAAAGGTATATGAGTATGAGTACCGGGAGTGAGATAGAACCCATTCTCACCGGATATAAAGGCATATCCCTGGAAGAGGTGGACCGGGCCAGCCTCATGCGAAGAAAGGACAACAAGTATCTTTTTAGCGTGCAGCACCTGCCTTCCCTTCTTTCCTTGGTACAGGACGACTATCGCGTACTGGATATCGATGGTCACCGTGCACAGCATTACCATACCTGTTATTTCGATACTGACGCTCACGAAATGTACCACAAGCATCACCGTGGTCTGGCTAACCGGCACAAGGTCAGGATCCGGAGGTACGGTGCTTCCGACCTGCATTTCCTGGAGGTGAAGCGAAAGAATGCCAAGGGCGTGACCACCAAGAAACGCGTGAGGACCGATGGCATGGACCACTCTCTCCTGCTGAAAGAAGAGAAGTTTCTTTTGTCCTGTTCACCCTATGTGGGGGAGGGTATGGCTCCTGCCATGGAAAACAGTTTTCACCGGATCACCCTGGTGAACCAAAGTCAGACCGAAAGGGTCACGCTGGACTATGATCTGCGCTTTTCGAGCAGACTTAGCGGCGAAGAACTCATCCTTCCTGGAATTGGAATTGCGGAGATAAAGTACGAGGGCTTCCTTGCAGGTTCATCCATGCATGGGGCCATGCGAAAATCTCGTATCACCCCCGGCCGCTTCAGCAAATATGCCATAGGGATGGCGTTGCTCCACACCGATTTGAAGCAGAACCGTTTCAAGCGCAGGGTACGCAAAGTTCACCAGATCAACAACGACCACCAATTAACCACAAAACTATCATAACATGCCTGAATTTCTGAATATCGAACTGATGAACTGGGAGGACTTCTGGGACCTGATTATCAAGGGTGCTTTCAATACCCTGGTGGTCCTCTACCTGGTAAGAATCCTTTATTACAAGGCCACCCCCCGGAAGGACTTCCTCTTTACCTACATCATCATCACCCAGGTGGTGTACTTTATGATCATGCTGCTGGAGAATGTGGGTGTTCAAATTGGATTTGCACTGGGACTCTTTGCCATCTTTGGCATGCTCAGGTACCGGACCCGGCAGATACCCATCCGGGAGATGACCTACCTCTTCCTGGTAATCGGGATCTCGGTGATCAATGCACTGGCCAATAGTAAAGTCAGTTACGCGGAACTGTTTTTTACCAATGTAGCCATAGTGTTGGTCACCTATTTGCTGGAACGGAAATTTCTCTTGAAACATGAATCAAAGAGGGAGATATTCTATGAAAACGTAGAGCTGATAAAACCAGAGAAGAGGGAGGAGCTGATCCGCGATCTGGAAGAGCGTACCGGATTGAAAATACACCGGGTGGAGATCGGAAGGGTCGATTACCTTAGAGATTCGGCCAGGATTTATATTTACTTTTTTCAGCGGGAGAAGTGGGCCAACTTCTCAGAAGATATGTCACAGGCGGGTGGTGCCGGCGATGACGATTAGACAAGGAGTATATACCGCGATTTTTACTTTTATTGCTCTACTGGGCCCCGGCGACCTGCTGGGGCAGCAAAGTGATTTCCAGTCCTGGTGGGAGTTTGAATTTGACCACTCGCTGGGCAGCTCATGGCAGTTACAGGGAGAGCTGGAACAGCGCTTCAAAAACAACAGCCTTCAGTACAACCGCACCCT
>SPBY01000053.1 GCA_004525825.1 Bacteroidia bacterium | reverse complement strand
TGTTTAACAGGCGAGTAATCCGCTACCCCGACAAATAAACCGCAACTATCTTATTTTGTGAGCGTTATGGCTTTATCATATTTCTCTCCTGACTATATTACAATAGGATTTTAATGATCTTTCGGAACTGATCAGCAATCAGTTCATCCTTAGGAAAATCGCCATGCACAAGCAAACTAAAATCTGTATTATACGTACCTTTTACTTCTTCCCAGATTTCATCAAATGAAGTGAAGATTGGAGCTACGGTATATGATGAATTCAGCCATTTATCAGGATCCCAAAATTTAGTTTTATCTTCTTCAAACATCCGGTTGAAATGCTCCAGGAAATCTGTGGTATGTAAATAGTCTCGGCATGTATCAGAGATCGAAAGAAAATAGAGATCATAGAAATGTCTAACCTTGCTTTTTAATTTATCGATCCCATCTTCATAAAAAGATAATCTGATTAAGGACAATATCTTCTCTATAAGAGTTGATTCCGGTATCAGGACATTTAATTCAAATGATTGGAGGCTATAATTCTCTATTGATTCAAGTTGATTTGTTTCTAGGAGAAACTGTTCAATCAATGAACTTATAGGCATTCGTTTAAAAGGAATCGGATTTGCAAAAGAATTGATTTCCAAAATCAATCTTTCCTGAATACCTTGGACAGACTCCGGAGCAACTGTTCTATTGTAATTGTATGCTGTCTTTCTGTATCTGGTTTGTTTACTTGTTATACCTTCAAGGTGAATTTCCTTGAATCCACTAACTAGTTCCTTCTCTATATTGCGGATGAGATTTCTGAGTTGTGTGGCTGTATGATTTTCTGTTTTTAGTATAGCGAGATCGATGTCTTCTGAAAACCTGGCAATAAGCTTATATGCTTTGGACAATGATGTCCCGCCTTTAAAAATAACTTTATCAGAATGTGTAGACTTTGACAATCTGCGCAGCAAAAAGGTGACCCAATAATCTTTTTCCACAAAGGCGGCTCTCATTTTCAAATGATCGCTGGCTGCCCTTATAGCATCTTCGAAAGCCTCACTGTTTTCATGCAGGTTCATATGATCCTCCATTTCAGTTTTGTCGGCAAAGCCTCATGGCTTATTTTAAGGTCGAAATCTGTTGCGGGATTTATTGATATATACAGCTGATCAGTAATACAGGTTTCTGATATATGGTCAAGTATAGCACCTGCCAGAGCTTTGGTTCTCGGATTGTATTTAAATGCATATTTCGCAATTGCAATTCTGTCTTCCTGCGAGAACTCCCTTAAAATTGAAATGATCCTTCTGCAGGATTCATTAACATCTGCATCCGGGATTCGCTTGATAAATCTTACAGCATCCAATACCTGAAGCATATAAACATTTTCTTTTGTGATGGTGTTCTTTTGACGGAGGAAACGAATATTGTATTTACCCCTCTTTCTCGGCTTTCGTTCAATGTTGGTTCCTATTTGAATTGTGCTAGAAACTTGTGTGGTTAAACCAAGCTTATTGAAAATACTGACACCGGTAATGTATCCGACAAGTTTATTTTTTTCCTCAAGCAGGTCTTTCACGATCTGGTATTCCGGTGGCTGCAGTATTCCAAATTCGGTTTTCTCGGGTTTGTAGAATTGTCCCTTGGATAATCTCACAATCTTACCCGTTGCCACCAGCCTGCTCAGTGTCTTCTTTAATGCCTCTACCTTGCCCACCGGCACATCAAATTCATCATAGGTGAAAACATAGCCGTTTTTAAGCCTGTTGATCTTATTAGCAACTAAATCAGAAACTTTCATTGTTTATCAAATTCATTACAAATATATAAAATGTCACGTTTTTACCGGTTAAAACGTGACAAATATATTCACAGCTCTATGAGGCATATGTTTTTGTAGCTTCTTATATTACCTCATTCTTTGCCTGAACATTCTCTCCAAGTGATCAATGCAGGAATCTCGATAGTCAAAAATCACTGGTTGAGTTAAGCTACATTGCAATTTATAACCACTCTTTCATATTACTGCTTTTCCTTATGCAATGGTGTGGAGATTTATTATATTAAAGGACATTGATATATTTCATAAGTCAATTCAAAAAAACGTGTATGGCAACGCATAACTATCAGCTTAAAATTGAGTTAAAGAGGTCAAAGCCAAAGATATGGAGAAGAGTTATCGTTCCGGCCAGTCTCTTATTATCGGACCTTCACAAGGTGTTACAAACAACCATGGGATGGGAAAATGCTCATTTGCATCAATTTATAAAGGGTGAGAAGTATTATTCCCTGCGACATGCCGATGATGATTTCTGGGATGACCACCTTAATGTGGATTATACCGGGCTATCAGTCTCAGATTTATTGGTTAAGGAAAATGATAGAATCGTTTATGAGTGCGATTTTGGTGATGGATGGGAGCATGATGTACTATTGGAGAAAGCATTGGATGAAGACAATGGAGTAGTACTTCCTGTGTGTTTAGGAGGTAGGATGAGTTGTCCGCCTGAAGATATTGGCGGTGTTTGGGGTTATGAGCAAATGCTAGGGATCATGAAGCAACCTGGGCATAAGGATTATGAGAGATATATGGAATGGCTTGGAGGTGATTTTGATCCAGCCCATTTCAACCTGGAGGAGGTGAATCAATTACTGCAGGAAGAGGACTACGGATGTCTCGAATTATTCTGATTAATAACTACTTCCGTTTGCTAACCTTAGAAACAGCCATATTACACAGCTTATTTTAATCGCTTTTGAGTCAGATTAGGGAAGCTTCTTTAATATTCACTATAATCATCTACTACAATTTTTATGAAAAACTTATGGCATGTATATATGGTAGCGTTTTTCGCCGGTGGACAATATTAGTGTAGGCTGTGATAAAATCAATTTGAACTTGTGCAATTTCCGCATATGTTCCTTCTTTATCCATCAAGTTTAACTACCGAGGATTCCTCGGAAGTTGCAATTTCATTAGACATTTTACTAGAATAACCAGTGTTGATAATCAGTCGATTAAGAGTTCCCCCTCCCAACCTCGGGATCGCGAGCGAAGCGATACGAGTAATCCGCTACCCCGACGACAGGAAATCGCAACACACAGATTACATGAGTGTTGCGATCTTGTTCTAATGAATTTTCCCTGCATATTCTTCACGAAAACAGAATAGTTATTGCATATTTGTGCATAATAAGGAGGCTTCCTGCAATACATCTCTTAACTTTATTTTACCCAGGTTTGGGGCTTTGCAGACGATTTGATTTTTTGATTATGATTACGCCACGAGAGAATTTGAAACGTACATTAAGGAGAGAAGGCTTTTCAATGGTTCCCGTTGATTTCGTGCTGTGTGATTCGCAGATTGAAAGCTTTAAGGAAAAGTTCGGTCATGATGATTATCAATTCTTCTTTGGAATGGCCCATAGATACTTCGAAATGAATGTTCAGAAGAATTATATTGATGGACGATCCCTTTTTAAAAGAGAGACAATCCCGGAAGGAACCAGGATCGATGAATACGGGATAGGTCATTCCTTAGGTTCAGAGTGGGCCTACCACATGACCCGGATGCACCATCCTTTGAAAGGAGCTGAACTTAATGAAATCATTGATTACCCTTACCCATCCGTTCCGGAAGGAGAGAAGGAGCTACTGACCGACCTGATCTCAGGGCTTCATTCCCGTGGGTTGGCATCATTTGCATTCATGCAGATGACGGTTTGGGAAGCAAGCTGGTACATGCGATCCATGGAGGAGTTGATGATAGATATGATGATGGGAGACGAGAAAGCCACCGTGTTACTGGATAAGATCACCGAGTTTGCCTGCTCAAAGGTTAGGACTTACACTGAAGCCGGAGCTGATATTATTTCCCTGGGTGATGACATTGGAACACAGGAATCGATCATGATGGATGTGCCTTTCTGGGAGCAGTGGTTGAAACCCAGGCTTTCTAAGGTAATTGAGACAGCCCGGGCCGTGAATCCGGATGTACTGGTATTCTATCATTCCTGTGGATACATTATTCCATTCATAGACCAGTTGATTGAGGTAGGGGTGGATATACTGAATCCTATCCAACCCGAATGCATGTCTTTCAATGAGGTACATGAGAAGTATGGTGACAAGCTATCCTTCTGGGGTACTATTGGCACCCAGGAGTTATTGCCCTATGGCACCCCGGAACAGGTAAAAGATACAACAGTTTCCAGGCTGAAACAGTGTGGATCTCAAGGTGGAATTGTTTTGGGACCCACACATATGGTCGAACCCGAAGTGCCATGGAATAACCTGATGGCCATTATCGATGGTGTTAAAGAATACGAGTTAAAACACTGATTAAATACAGGATACCTTGACACCATTAGACACAATAATATTCATCCTGTATGGACTGCTTATTATTTTTGTAGGAAATTATCTTTCCAGGTCAAAAGGTGGGAAAAGGGATAGTCAATCATACTTTTTTGCCGGTAAGACCCTCCCGTGGTGGTTGGTAGGAACCTCGATTATTGCAGCCAATATCAGCGCGGAGCAGTTTATAGGAATGTCTGGCTCAGGCTATGCCATCGGTCTGGGCATTGCCACGTACGAATGGCTGGCAGCTCTTGTCATTCTCCTGGTAGCCAAGTTTTTTCTTCCGGTCTTTGTAAAAAAAGAGATCTTTACAATGCCTCAGTTTCTGGCAGTGCGTTATAGTGATTCTCTTAAAACGGTCCTGGCTTTTTTCTGGCTGGCCCTTTTTATTTTTGTAAACCTTACCTCAATTGTTTACCTGGGCGCCCTGGCCCTTAAAACCATCTTTGGGATCAGGTTGATCTACGGAATTTTCGGATTGGCCATATTCTCATTGTTGTATACCATATTTAATGGCCTGAAGGCAATTGCGAGCACAGACATCATTCAGGTTTTTTTCCTGATGGGAGGAGGGATTCTGACCACCATTTTATCTATTCGTGCTGTGAGTGACGGAGAGGGATGCCTGGAAGGTTGCAGGTTGGTATATGCCCTGGCTCCTGAAAAGTTTCATATGATTCTACAAAAGTCATCGCCAGGGTTTGAATATTTACCGGGAATACGGGCCATTTTTGGAGGGATATGGATTGCGGCCATCTACTATTTTGGTGCAAACCAGTATATTATACAGAAAGCGCTTGGTTCGAAAGATCTCAGGGAAGCACAGAGAGGAATGGTTTTCGCTGGCTTCCTAAAGCTTTTGCTCCCGCTGGTTGTTGTAGTTCCGGGAATCGTGGCTTTTGTGCTTCATGCCGATATTACCAAGCCTGATGAAGCCTATCCCTGGCTTTTGAGTTCCTTTATTCCAAGTGGCGTCAAGGGGCTTGTTTTCGCAGCCCTGATAGCAGCGATTGTCTCTTCACTCAGTGCCATCATCAACAGTACCTCAACCATCTTTACCATAGATATATACAAAGTCTTTATGAAGAAAGATGCTTCTGAGGATGATATGGTAAGGGTAGGAAGAATTTCAGGTATTGTTGCCATGTTGATCGCAGCATGCATTGCTCCCCTGTTGGGTACAATCGATCAGGCCTTTCAATTTATTCAGGAATACACGGGAATGATCAGTCCGGGAATCGTGGCCATTTTTATCCTGGGGATATTCTGGAAGAAAACCACATCAAATGCTGCCTTTACAGGGGTGATTCTTTCCATTCCAATTTCGGTGGCACTGAAATTTGTTTTTAGCGAGATGCCTTTTCTGGACCAGATGGTCCTTGCTTTTTTCCTGACCTCATTATTAATTATCATCATTTCTTTGCTTGAGCAGAAAAAAGTTACTCCAAAATATATTCAGCTTGAAAGCCATTGGTTCAGGACTGGAAAGGTCTTCAATATTCTGTCTTTGGTCATTCTCCTCATCTTACTTCTTTTGTATTCCGTTTTTTGGTGAGCGAGCTCACGAGAAGCGAAGCTTCGAGTAATCCGCTACCCCAACCGAGATAATACAAGGCTCTATATATATCACCCATCAAATCTTATTCCCATGCTGCTCCGTGAATTTCTTTCCGTAAAGAATGATCATTGTCAGGAATTATTACCGCTACCCAGGGCATATCAGAATTGGTGATACGACAACGCCATTCAAGGGATCCGGCATTTCCGTTTTTCAATGTCAATGTTTTTTCAGGGCGGGATAGGGTAAGGTTTGAGGTTCTGATCATGAACTGATGATTACCTTCTCCCAGGGCATTAGCCCTGATTACTATTTCACCTTTGTTGCTTGTGTTCACAGATACGTTATAATCCCGAACTTTTCCCAAACTCAGATCCAGCTTGTAGGAAGATGCAGGAAGGAAGGTGCGGTAATATTCTTCATTTTTACATTTTATTCTGTAATCCCCCTCAGGAATATTTAACTTAATTAGCCCGGCTGAACCATTTTCATTCGCAAGAATCTTCTGTCCGGTAGTCAAATTTTCCATTTCAATTGGATCATCAGCCCTTATCTCTACCTGGGCTGGGCCTGCCATATCGTGCATTAGCCATAGCCATCGGATTACAGGTCTTACCCAGATCTCTTTGTAGGTCCATGAATTCTGGACCGGCCAGTAGGGGACATCGGAATCACCCTTTGTTTGAATCCCGACGGGCAGTCCCCCCACCATGTCTCCTGACATGACAGAATATAGTGGAGCAAAGTCATATCCTTCACCCCACATAGTACTTTGTGAAAATGGATTGCGACCGATCACCCATTCCAATTGGTGTTGTGCAAGACTCGCTGACTCAATATCCCCCCGCAGTTTACCTGCATTAATGAGTGCCTGGGCCTGGGGAAGGATGACACCAAAATGCCCTCTGTAATCCATCCAGACTGGGAAGAGTCGCAGGTAATGTCCTTTGCCCAGGGGAATTCCATTGAGGACTTGCTGCTGGAAAGATTGTCTGCGACTTTCCGGTGCGAGCAGGTATTCCTGGTCGTTGTAAATAGAAGCAGGCATTACGCCATAAGGTTCAGTATATAAGGCGATCTTTTTCTGATACTCGGAATGTAATACAATACTTGAATACCATTCCATCCAGTCCGGATGATCAGGGAATAAGGTACATAATTGTGAAAGGGCTAAGATAGGACCTTGTTCATTTCCGCGATGAACGTAATGCACAATATGATCTTTGTTAGTACTTGTATAAAAGAATCCGGTGAACGGAATATCCCAGTCTGGCTTAGTCCGCTGTTGTGAATTAACTATAAGCTGCGCCCATTCAAAGGCTTTATTTATATAAATCCTGTTTTGGGTGGCCTTCCAGAGCTCTACTGAAGCCAGTATGCCGTAAGAAACAACTTCATGTTCTACAGATCCCGAGTCAAAAGTTCCTCTGAAAACCGGTTGATCTTCGGGAGCTTTAGACTCAGAAAGTCCTTCAAGTCCATATTTCCAGTCTTCCTCAGCCATTTCCAGAGCAAAATTTGCTAATCTGGGATTATCCTCTGTCATCACCCTGTATGCAATGGCCTCAGATGCCGATGCCATAAAGTGATCGGTAGGAGAATTAACTGCTCTTGCAAGCAGATCATCATTATCCCCGATAATGCCATTTGTTTTCCGACTGCTGGCTGATCCCCCGAACCGGTATCCATCCCGGAAACTGGTTTTCAGGATCCAGTCCAGCCCCCATTTTGCTTCTTCAAGCAATCGATCATAAAGTTCCTGGTCCCTGTTCCTGGTCTTCAAGCCCTCTGCCAGGCTTAGCATGGCATAGACTGCTTCGCTGGTGTGAATAAAAGATTGGGTAAGATCACCGGCATCATGCCAGCCACCGTTAACCACTATCTGACTATCGCCATGATGGCATATCCAATCCTTATGACAGACACCATGAACATCAGGCACAGCATATCCGCATCGTTCCATATAGAAAAAATTCAGTGCTTTGAATATGGACTCCCTCCATACATCAGGACCAATGCTGACAGAATTCGTCTTTACCTTCCCTGCCTCCAGAATATATTTACCAGGCTGCCAGACCTCAGAAAATTCCATCACCTGATAAATCCCCAGATGAGAATTCACGGTTTCAATGGATTTGGATAAAACTGTCTGACCCGTTTCCTGGTTGATCACATTGAATTCGCTGGCCCCCAATCCATTGGCGATGGCTGTTTTCACGGCGCCGGACTGGTAACCGCTATGACTGAAAGAGATCCTGCCTGGCCAGACATCCCAGCCTTCGATATGATCAGGATCTACCTTCTGCAGTTCCAGCAGGTCCATGAAAAAAGTAACTGTATCAGTTGCTTCCGGTTCATTACCGCATAAATAATAGGATATCTCCAGGCTGGTGATCTGATCACGGGCTACGTTGCTGATCTCCCAGACAACATGGTTCCATTCATGGTTTCTCAGCATAAGGGTTGTTTCTCCTTCCTGTCCAAAAAGTGCAGGTAGTTTCTCTTCCCCATTATTATAAATACGGAGCTCAATCCAATTGACATATGATCCGGGATTGTCGGGATACATCCAGAGTGATATACGGTTTGATCCGGTCCAGTCCTCATTGTCAAATTGTCGTCTCACGCCTGCTGTACCCCAACCTCTTCCATTTCTAGGGCCTGGAACATTCAATTTGGTAGGTAAGCGCATCCGGAGAGACTGGCCATCATCCCTGGATCTTTCATTCGAAAGGGACATCTCGCTTATTAGCTGGTTAGCCTCATCAGGCCTGTTATCCGCTCTGGCGTCTATAATTTGTTGAGCACCTAAGGTGAAGGGGATCCAGTTGTCCAGAGTTTCCATGTTGTCCAGCAAGCTGTTTTCCAATACTTCTTTGCTTAACCACCGGTATGGAGCGGAATGCTCATAATTAACTTTCATGGGTTGACTAATTCCCTCCATGCTCAATAATCCTGCAGAAAGGATCAGAAAAATTATACGTAGGCTCATTTTTTAATTATTGTTGTCAGGAACCAGGTCCATTTATGTATTTCTTGTAAGATATTTGCTCCGGTTCGACGCTCCATCCAGAAATAATTCCTCCGTAAAAGTAGAAAGTAACATCAAATACCACATGACTGTTTTGTTCAGTTACCTGATAGCATTTTGTCGCGCCGTATTCATTAATCAGTTCATATTCGCTAAGATTAAAATCGGACTGATCGGTTTGCTTCAGTTCAGGCAGTTTGGAAGCATTAGTCATGCTGAGGTGGGCCAACATTTGCATATTGGCAGCATTCATAATACCTGTATTTTCAAACGGATTAGCATTTACGACCTTCGGGAGTGAAACTCCCGAATTTACTTTGGAAGCATCCCGTGATGCTCTGGCACTGTCAGCATAGGCTTTAAATTTCTCACGAATTTCCGGTGATCGCAGACGACCGATAGTAAAAATTGATATCCCCTCGGCCCCGTTGTTTAATGCGCTGTCCATACATTCGAACATAAGCGGGCTATTGGAAGCGGTCATACCGCAATAGAGGGTAGTCATCGGATTTTTATCCCGTACGTCCTCAATCATACAATCGGATATAAAGCTCACATCTCCCGTATAGAAGTTGTGGTATACCATCGGGAACACGATATCCAGGTTCCATTTCCCCCAGTCCTGACGAACCATTTTTCTCGACATGGCAGGTGTAGGGAATGGTGATGCTGCCATTACCTTACCATATGAATGAACTACTTCAGCAATCTCATTGGCAACCTCTGTAATCTGATCACAACGGAACTGTAGCCACTTATCATCGCTTGAAGGGTCTTCCAATTCACGTGGGTCGTATCCATATTTTTCCTTGAATAATTTTATCATGGATGGATGGTAGCCATAATCAAATTCGGGGTATTCTTTATCCTGTACAATACCATATCTCGGCCAGAGAGTGGTTGGAAGGATTACGTCCACAAAACGATGATAATCGATAGCGATACCATTTAGTCCTTCAACTTCACAATAGGCAACGATTTTCTTTTTAATATGCTCGCGAACTTCCGGTAAAGCCGGACACATGAACTTGTAATAATCCACGTATGCTTTGGTATCGGCAAGACTCTCTCCTTTCCTGTTTACGCTAAACCAGTCAGGAGATTCCTTAAGTATGACATCCCGGTCGTGCTCCAGGTTCATTGTCCAAAGCCAGGCGTACACCTCTATCCCATATTTATGGGCAATGGGGATGGCTTTACGGTAATCATCAGGAGAAGGTGCATTGAGCATAACACCATCTAAGCCTGTTTCGCTCATCACAGAGCAAACCGAATCGAAATTCATCCCGGGCCGGTAATCCATCCAGGTCCAGAACATTGGGTATTCAGAAACCTTCTCAGTATTATTACTGCAACTACCAACAGTCCCTATTATCGCTAATAACAGGATAAGAAATTTTGTATTTTTCATAGTTCTCAAATCTTTAATTTGATGTGAATCCGGCCCAATAGATAAGTTAGGCCGATAATTATGAGGGCAAAGCAGAGACATTTGATAATCCCCAGATAGCCATGAGTAAGCCAATCTGGTAATACATACCCAGTAATATCTGCAAGTCCATACCATACATAGGGTATCAGATAGCAGGTAAGTGTAGCTGTCCCAGCCGGTTTGATCACGTTAAACCATGAGGCTTTCCCTTGCTCTGCCAGCCAGCCGAGGATCGCGTATGTGCCTATGGAAATAGCTGTTACAAAGAATACCCAGGTGGGTGTTGCACCCAACTTTGCAAGTATCCAGAATTGACGGGAAATAATCCCGGCCAGGAAAAAGACAGCTATGGTGACCATAGCATAAACAGCCCTTTTTTGTGCAGGTGCCTGTCTGTATTTTGTACTTAACAGGGAAAGAATTACACCTCCCATAGTAAAAGCAGGGAGGGCTCCGTTACCAATGTGTAAGATCCGCAACATTTCGTTATAAAAATTCCCACGGGGAAGTGATAATATGGGCGATTCTCCCCAGGCCTCGTTCAAACGGGTTCCCAGCATACAAATGATCACAAAAACTATCCAGATGGGTACCAGGTATTTCAAACGGTCACGGGTGAACACATAAAT
>SPBY01000488.1 GCA_004525825.1 Bacteroidia bacterium | reverse complement strand
CTTTGAGAGGTTTGAAGACAATCAATTCAGAACTGCTGGGCAGAGCCATGATCACCGGGCCAAGATCAAGCATGCCTGCAAATCCACTGCGGTCGTGCTTGATGGTATCAGTCCAGGTGGTTTGTCCGTTAGTGGCATCCAGGCAAAACAGAAATCCCGAATTAGAGTACCCGTAGAGTGCATCGTCCTTCAACACGGGAGTGTTGAACTGCACCGCCAGATCTGTATTGGACCAGAGCTCACCGACCACGAAATCCGCCCCCTTCTTTTCGATCTTCACAGCATGGGTGCCCCGTCCGGCCCCGGTGTAAATCACAGTGTTCCCTTTGACAATGGGTGTGGCCGCGTTATAAGCCCTGCTCACCGGAACAAATGGAAGTTTCCATAAGAGTTTCCCATCGGAAAGAGCCACCCCGACGATGCTTTTTTCAGTGGGAGTTACGATCTGTTTCTTGCCGTCTATTGTAAACAGGACAGGGGAGCCATAATCTGGCCCTTCTTCAGCCCAGCGCCACTTCTCATTTCCGGAGCTCATTTCGTAGGCGATCAGGGCCCCGTTTCCTGCTCCACCCAGGTGTGCAATGCACAGACCATCAACAATTATAGGCGACATCGAGGTGAAAAACATAGGCACCACTCCCGGAAAAGGATCTTTGCGCCAGAGGAGTTTGCCAGTGGATGCATCCAGGCAGGAAAGTATTCCGCTGGCACCGAGGGTGACCATCTTCCCGTCCGATACTGCCGGAGTACTTCTTGGTCCGGGGTGCCGGGCACCTGCTCCGGTTACAGCCGGCGCTACATACTCATTTCTCCATTGTTCCGCTCCGCTTTCGGCAGCAAGGCATAGAATGACTTCCTTATCCTCTTGCCGGGTAAAGAGATAAAGCCTGTCACCCACAAGCACCGGAGTTGCATCGCCTGTGCCTACAGATTCACGCCATTGCATGGTAAGCTCTGGAGGCCAGCTTTCCGGTGCTATAAATCCATTGACCTTGCCATCCCTGTCTGCTCCGCGCCATTGAGACCAATCCTGGGCTGAGACAGAACTAATGCTGGACAGAACAATTACGCCTGCCAGAAAAACCTTAAGCCGTTTGCTGTTGTTCATGTTTCCTTTTTTTTAGTATTTCAGATGAGTTGTGTGATGTCGCTTTTCGATACTGGGCAACCTGATATAGATATAAAGAGTCCATGCAAATTATAACACTTTCTTCACTTCTGCAACTTCGTGAAGAACAGATGTTTTTGCGAACTTAATTGTGATTTTTATAACTATCTTCCAGTGTTCTATTTTGCTCTTATACCACTCGTACAAATGACTAAACCAGTACTTGTTATCACTGGTGCATCTGGCTTTTTAGGCTCTGCGGTATGCATTGATCTGGCGAAGGATTTCATAGTGATCGCTATAGATCGCAGGGAGCCCTCTGAACAATTAAGGAGGGCCGCTCCACAAACCATTTGGCATATCCTCGATATTGCTGACAATCAGGCTATCTCGGAGGTGTTTGCACTCACCTTAACCAAATTCGGCCAAATTGACTTCGTCATTCATTTTGCAGCTTACTACGATTTTGGCAAGGACTGGGTCCATGAATATCAAAGAACAAATGTTGAAGGAACGGCTAAGGTGATAAATGCTTCGAAAAGTGCGGGAGTTAAGCGCCTAATATTCGCAAGCAGTATTGCAGCCATGGAACCTCCCGCTAGCGCATCCTTCCTTACCGAGGAAAGCCCGACATCTGAGTATACACCGTATGCGAGGTCAAAATCTCTGGGTGAAAGGCTTCTGGAAGAAGCGTGCTCGCAGGTTCCATGCATCATCTTAAGAATCGCCGGGGTTTTTTCAGATTGGGGTGAACTCCCTCCACTATACAGTCTCATCAAACTTTGGACCTCAGTATTTCCCTTTGGCCGCATGATTCCGGGTCGAGGGGGGTCAGGTATCCCCTATATCCACCTCATTGATCTCGTGCGACTTATACGAAAGTGTATCCTTTTAAATCCCGAACTCGGTCCTTCCAATATCTTCCTGGCCTCTCAACACGGGGCTGTGCATCACCGACAACTATTTCAAGCTATACGATCTGCCTCTGATTATTCAGGAAGTCCACGGCCCATTTACCTGCCAGAGAAGATGGCGAGATTTGGTGTATGGATTCGATATGCACTGGGTAAATTTTCTGGAAACATGCCGGTGGAGCGTTCCTGGATGCTTGACTATTTAGATAAGCCCTGGACTATTGATACGAGCCTTACTAGACGAATTCTTGACTGGGATTGCACACCTGAGTTGGATATTCTGAGAAAAATCCCAGACATTCTGAGCAATCTTAAAACGGATCCCAAAGGCTGGGAAGAAAGAAACAAATCCAGAAACGAGAGACGTTTCCAATATTCGGATTCTTTACTCGGTGATTACTCTTGAAATTATCATAATTTGGTCGTGGAATATTATTCATAAACATAGCGGATCATCTATTATTTGTTTTGGATTGATTATGGATTGGTATAGCAAAGAGTCATACTGCAAAGATCTGCCTTCGGCGCCTGTACCGGATATTGGGATCATCCTGGTTACCGGTGGTGCAGGCTATATTGGCGGACGCCTGGTCCCGGAATTGATTGAAAGGGGATACAGGGTAAGGGTAATGGTCAGGAAATATTCCGATGAATATGTTGACAGATGGCCTGGAGCAGAGGTCGTTATTGCAGATGCCCTGGATGTTGGCCAGTTAAAATGGGCGCTGAAAGATGTTTCAGTTGCATATTATCTCATCCACTCCATGCTAATTGGCAAAAGGGATTTTGCTCAATCGGATATTCAGGCTGTTACCAACTTCCGGTTTGTGGCAGAAGAAAGGAAGCTCAAGCGGATCATTTACCTGGGCGCATTGGGAGAAACCAGTCACGAGTTGTCCAATCACCTGGAAAGCCGGATCAACGTGGCAAAGATCCTGAAGCAGGGTAAAGTCCCGACTACCGTATTGCAGGCTGCCATCATTATTGGCTCGGGCAGTGCTTCCTTCGAAATACTTGAGAGTATTGTCCGCAATTCCCCAGTATATTTCAATCCTTCCTGGGCCCATACACTTTGCCAACCCATCGGTGTCAGAGACGTAATCAAATTTCTGGTGGGTGTGCTTGAAGTCGAAGAGACTGTTGGAAATACCTATGATATTGGTAGTGATGATGTATTAAGTTATGAGGAAATGATGAAGGTCATGGTAAAATTATTACGAAAAAGACGACTCTTTCTTCCATCAACCATATCAAATATTAAGTTGTATAGTTACATTATCAGCATGATATCTCCAGTTCCTGCT
>SPBY01000422.1 GCA_004525825.1 Bacteroidia bacterium | reverse complement strand
TCTGCACAAATCCCCCGAAAAGCGACCATAATCCCTTATCAGGTTCGAAACGCCGCTTATGAATGAGCAGCTTCAGCTCACCATGGTCAAATCCAAAAATTATACAATCCACCGCCACATGAAAAGTGGGGTGTTCATTGTAATACTGTTTCTCAGTACTCATATGCTCATTAAACTACTTACCAGAAATAAATATAGAATGCGATGATAAATGCAATGATGATGGCCGAGTTGATCACATCCCATTTGCTCCAGCTGGCCCGGGTAATGGCCCGTTGCTCTGCGGTAGCTGAACCAAAGTAAAGTCCCTGTATGGCACCCAAATCCTTGGCTTTGGTAAAGAAACTCACAATGATCATCACCAAAATCACAAGCACAAAGAGCATAATTTCGTAGTGCAGCCAGTTAGGGGCAATGATGATCCGATAGATCAATCCATCTGCCACCACATCCCCATAATAAATATTCAGTCCCAGGCGCAACATGCCCAGCACGAATCCCACCACCAATCCGACAAATCCAGCTGTAGGGGTGGTCTTCTTGGAGATGATCCCCAGAAGGAATACCGCCGCAATGCCCGGAGCCAACAGCGACTGAACGTCCTGGAGATACTCGTAAAGGACCTTCCCGATATTCTTCATGACAGGGATCCAGAGGATTCCCAGTATTACAACAACGACCGTTGCCAACCTTCCTACCAGCACATAGTGCTTCTCGGAAGCATTTGGTTTAAACTTCTGGTAAAAATCCACCGTGAAGAGCATGGATGAGGAATTGAACAGCGAAGCCAGCGAACTCATAAGTGCGGCCAGTATTCCCCCGACTACAATGCCGGTAAACCCTTTGGGCAAGAGGTCCTTGACCAGGGTGGAAAAGGCTGCATCGTTGGTGGAAAAATCCATCATTCCTTGTTGCCTCAGGGCGAATGCGATCATCCCGGGAATCAGGAAGAGGAAGACGGGAGTCAGTTTCAGGTAGGCGCCGAAGATGGTTCCTCTCCTGGCCTGCTTCTGGTCCCGGCCTGAAAGCACCCGTTGAACAATGAACTGGTCGGTACACCAGTACCAGAATCCAATAATGGCAGATCCCAGGATTACACCGGTCCAGGGATATTTCGGGTCACCTGGAGAGCGTATTAAACTGGCCATGTTATCGGTGGTGGAGCGGTAAATCACTTCTCCAGCGTCGTTGAGATAAGTAGCATCCGTCGATCGGACGATCTCCATCAGGTTCCCCCAGCCTCCCAGCTGGGTCAGACCGATCACCAGGATGGCAATGGAGCCAGCCAAAAGTATAGGGGTTTGCAGTATGGAGGTATACAGCACCGCTTTCATCCCTCCGAACACCGTATAGAGCCCGGTAAGTAGTACCAGGCCTATGGCGCTGACCCAGAAAAAATCGATTTGCTGATTAAATATAGTTATGTAATCAATGTTAAACACATCCTTGAACACCACACCGCCTGCATAAACAGTAACGGCTACTTTTGTGAGGATATAACTCACCAGCGAGATGATGGAGAGAAATGAACGGGAATTTGAATTGTACCGTTTTTCAAGGAACTCGGGCATGGTAAAGACACCACTCCTTGCATAGAATGGCACAAACAGCCATCCCAGAAGCAGGATCATCCAGCCGTGCATTTCCCAGTGAGCGTAAGCCATTCCGCTTTCAACACCTGTCCCTGCCAATCCCACCAGGTGTTCAGATCCGATATTGGAAGCAAAAATAGAAGCTCCGATCGCGATCCAGGTGGCATCCCTGCCTGCCAGAAAATAGTCGGAAGTGTTCTTGTCCTTTTTTCTTAATACCCAGAAAATGACTCCAATAAGCGCCAGACAGAAGAGTCCCAGCACAATCCAGTCAAGATTTGCCATAATAATTAGTTAGAGGTTAATGGTTAGCACCTTATGCATTAAGTGTAATATTAACACTTACTTGCATGCAACACAAGTGTTATAATTTATTTAGATTCAGTTTTTATAACAATAGGTAAATATGTTCAGAACATTTAAGTTTTTACATTTAAACGCTTAAGAAGTAAAACTAACTAACACCAATTCATATGCAAACCACTTTTTCGCTGGGGACCATCGACTGGACCATTATCCTGATCTATTTCGTATTTGTTCTGGGAATTGGCTGGGCCCTTAAAAGGTACATGAAGGATTCATCTGCCTTTCTGGAAGCAGGGCGCTCACTCCCTGCCTGGGTAACCGGACTGGCCTTTATTTCGGCCAACCTGGGGGCTATCGAGATGATCGGAATGGCCGCCTCCGGAGCCAAGTACGGGATGATGACGGTCCACTTTTACTTTATCGGAGCCATTCCGGCCATGATCTTCCTGGCCATCTTTATGATGCCCTTCTATTATGGTTCTAAAGCCCGTTCGGTTCCCGAATACCTGAAGCTGAGATTCGATGAAAAGACCAGGGGGTTTAATGCCTTTGCCTTTGCCATCATGACGGTTTTTTCCTCGGGGATATCCATGTATGCCCTGGCTATGCTGGCCCAGGTAATTATGCCGCTTGAGATTGACTGGAACATTCTTGGACTGCACATCGGGGAGTTTGATTTTTATCTCTTTGTTTCTGCAGCCATTGTACTGGTCTATATGGTTCTCGGCGGACTCACCTCGGCGATCTACAACGAGGTGCTGCAATTCTTCCTGATTGTCATCGGATTTGCCCCGCTGGTATTTATTGGTTTGAAGGAAATTGGCGGTTGGGAAGGCCTCAAGGCCAACTTGCCTGAAAACATGATGCATTCCTGGAAACTCACCGGGAGTCCCGATGCCAACCCCTTGGGAGTGCAGTGGTTCGGAGTATTATTTGGACTTGGTTTTGTCCTCTCTTTCGGCTATTGGTGTACCAACTTCCTGGTGGTACAGCGTGCCATGGCAGCAGGATCTATGTCCGCTGCCCGCAGGACTCCCTTGATTGGAGCCTTGCCGAAAATGTTCCTTCCTGCCCTGGTGGTGATCCCTGGAATGATCGCCCTGGCCCTGACCAATGTGGGAACGCTGGAGTTGCCACTGAAAGAGGGCACCATGGTGACTGATTTTGATAAGGTAATCCCGGTATTGTTGATGAGGTACATGCCCGTGGGGGTTCTGGGGCTGGGACTCACAGGCCTTATGGCCTCCTTCATGTCCGGGATGGCGGGGAACGTATCTGCTTTCAATACGGTATTTACCTTTGATATTTACCAGAGTTACATCAAACCCAACAAAAGCGATAAACATTACCTGAAAGTGGGACGTTGGACCACCGTGGTGGGTGTGTTGATTAGCATCATGACCGCCTATGTGGCCAAATCGTTCAACAACGTGATGGACTTCCTTCAGCTCGTTTTTGCCTTTGTGAATGCACCGCTGTTTGCCACCTTCCTGCTGGGAATGTTCTGGAAACGGACCACCGGACACGCCGCTTTCTGGGGTTTGATCGGCGGAACCATCTCGGCGGCGATCCACCATGGATTTACACTTCCCGCAGGTGCAGTTGCTGGTGTAAAAGGAGGCTTCTTTGGCCTGGTACACACCTATCCCAGCGAGATGGCCCAGAACTTCTGGACCGCCATCTACGCCTTCTCCACAGCATTGATTTTGACCTTTGTCATTACCCTGATAACCAAAAAACTGAAAACCGATGATGAGCTAAGGGGATTGGTTTACTCCCTGACTCCAAAGGTGAAGGACGATTCCAAATACTGGTATCAGAAGCCTCAGGTACTGGCAGTGATTGTGG
>SPBY01000627.1 GCA_004525825.1 Bacteroidia bacterium | reverse complement strand
GATATGAAAACCTATAAGTTCACGGTGAGTTCGGCCATGCGTCCGGTGATTATCTATTCGGGAGGCGAGCAGATTTATGTGAAGGGGAGCAGAAGTTCTATCGGGGGACAACTGGATGAGGACCGTACGGAGAAGGATTTCATAGACCAGGAGTTTAAACTGAACAAGGGAGATATTGTCTATATGTTTTCTGACGGCTACCCCGACCAGTTCGGAGGTCCCCTGGGAAGGAAGTTCAAGATGGTCAGGCTCAAGAACCTGCTCAGGGACATTCATGACAAGCCCATGGATGAACAATACAACTACATCAAAAGCAATTTCTTCCTTTGGAAGGAGGATCTTGAACAGGTGGATGATGTATTGTTTATTGGAATCAGGTTGTAATCAGATTCCCTCCAGATCAATTCCACTTAGTACAATCACATCTGTGGTATCCGTATTTCTGCGATTGTAATCCCTGTCGAAAATGTAGAAAGTGTAGAAAATGGTGTCATGCCTGATGACAGGGTAGGAAATTTCCAGGTCCATGGTTCCTTTCAGGGGTTGCTTATCCAGGTAGGGGATCCGGTATTTCAGAACGCCTCCGTCCTTTTCTGGTATCTTAACAAATTCGAATCCCTGGAGGTCATATAACTGCAGAAAAAAATTGAACTTCACCGTGTCTGGCAGGTTCAGTTGTAAGGTATCGACCAGGGGGAGCAAACCCACATTCCCATCTCCATCGGTAAAATCAAAGGTAAGCTGGCCTATGAGGTTCTTGTTGCCCAGTTGGTCCACCGCGATAAACAGGCCGAATCCCTGGTAATCAATCACCGGTTCGTCCGGATACACCGGGTCGATCTGGTTGCAGGAGATCACCGGGAGGAGCAAAAACAATATGGCGACAAAAATGTGTCTCATCTGAAATACAATACTACAAAAATCCTGCCTATTTTTTGCGCATGAAGATCCGAATAGGCACCCCGGTGAAATCAAAGTGCTTACGGATCTGGTTCTCAAGGTATCTTTTATAGGGCTCCCGGACGTACTGTGGCAGGTTGCAGTAGAAGGCAAATGCCGGTGCGTGGGTAGGAAGCTGGGTCACATATTTGATCTTGATGAATTTGCCCTTAATCGCCGGAGGATGATTTTCCTCTATGGCCTTTTGCATCACCTCGTTCAGTTTTGAAGTGGGAATCTTGACCATGCGGTGTTCATATACCTTGATGGCCAGTTCCAGTGCTTTATGGATGCGCTGCTTGGTGAGGGCAGAAACAAATAAAATGGGAACATCCACAAAGGGCTCAAGCCGTTCTCGAATCTGCTCCTCAAATTGTTTCATGGTCATGGTCTCCTTGTCCACCAGGTCCCATTTGTTGACCAGCACCACCACCCCTTTCCAGTTGCGCTCAATGAGGTGAAAGATATTCACGTCCTGACTCTCTATCCCAATGGTGGCGTCGATAAGAAGCAAACATACATCGGCATGTTCGATGGCCCTGACAGAACGCATCACCGAATAGAATTCCAGGTCCTCCTTAACTTTGCCCTTCTTTCTCAAGCCAGCTGTATCGACCAGGTAAAAATCATGATTGAACTTATTGTACCTGGAGTGTATGGAATCACGGGTGGTCCCTGATATGGGAGTGACAATGTTCCTCTCTTCACCTATCAGGGCATTCACCAGGGAAGATTTTCCCACATTGGGTCGTCCCACCACAGCTATCTTGGCAATTTCCTCCTCTTCCTCCTCCTCTTTCTTTTTAAACATGGAGGTGAGTTTATCGAGCATATCCCCGGTTCCGCTGCCATTTATGGAGCTTAGGGCAAAGTAGTCCCCCAGACCAAGTCCGTAAAACTCTGTGGCATCGTAAAGCCTGTTGGAGTTATCCACCTTATTGACCACCAGCAGTACCGGTTTATTTATCTTCCTGAGCATGCCCGCTACGGTCTCGTCCAGGTCGGTGATCCCGGATACTACATCCACCAGGAAGACCACTACATCGGCCTCTTCAATGGCCAGAATTACCTGTTTACGAATTTCTTCTTCGAACACATCGGCCGAGTTGGTCACATATCCGCCAGTATCGATGATGCTGAATTCGTGTCCATTCCAGATTACCTTTCCATAATGCCGGTCGCGGGTCACTCCACTAACTTCATCCACAATGGCCTGACGTGTTTCAGTCAGCCGGTTGAAGAAAGTAGATTTTCCCACATTGGGTCTTCCTACGATGGCCACAATATTTCCCATACTAAAACTAGCTTAATGGTAACCGAAATTCTTGATGAAACGTTCATTGTTGCGCCACTCTTTTTTGACTTTCACGCGAAGTTCTAGAAAGACCTTCTTTTGAAAGAAGGCTTCCATGTCGAGCCGCGACTCCCTGCCCACTCTTTTCAGGGCCTTCCCCTCGTTTCCGATGAGGATTCCTTTCTGGCTATCACGCTCCACGTAGATCAGGGCACTGATGCGAATCAGTTTTGTATCCTCCTTGAACGATT
>SPBY01000518.1 GCA_004525825.1 Bacteroidia bacterium | reverse complement strand
CTTGTCAATGTGCTGGAAGTGAAAGCTGGAAACATTGTCACGGAAAGTGGAATGTCTTACCGGCTCCTGGCACTTGATGACAATTGTGCACTTATGAGCCTGCCGGTTCTCAGGAAGATCCGTAATATGGTATATGAAGGAGCAGTATTGCTTGGCGATAAACCGGCGAAAAGCCCAAGCATGTCCGATGACCAGGATGAATTTAATGCCATAGCTGATGAATTGTGGCCGCATGAAAAAGGTGAAAGCAAGCTGGGAAAAGGGATAGTATATACCGGACTGACCATCCAAGAGGTACTGGATTATGCGGGTGTTGGACCTGACTTCACCTACTCCAGGCCTGGCCCCGATACCAGGTTACTTTATGTGCACCGCCAGCTGGGGGACCTCAATTTCTACTGGGTGAACAACCGCAATACCAGGGTCGAAGATCTTGAGGCCATTTTTAGGCTTGATGGATATGAAGCTGAGATATGGCACCCTGAAACTGGTGAGATTGAGCAGGCTTCCTTTACCACGGAAAACGGGATCACCCGGGTCCCGCTTCACCTGGAAGCCAGCGACGCAGTATTTGTGGTATTCCGCAATAAAACAAAAGAGACTGCCCGGAATATTACCCTTCCACAGGAACAAACACTGCTTACCCTGGAAGGGCCCTGGACAGTTGATTTCCAGGAGAATCGGATGGCTCCGGCGCAAATAAGCCTTGAGACACTTACCGCTTGGAATGAGATAGAGGATGATGGAGTGAAGTATTTCTCAGGAACCGGGACATATACAAAGACCATAGACGCATCAGCAGCATGGTTCATGGAAGGCGCTGAAGTGTGGCTCGACCTGGGGAACGTGAAGAACCTGGCAGAGGTGATTGTGAATGACCAAGCTCTGGGGATCGTTTGGAAAACACCCTTCAGGGTAAATGTGAGTAAAGCACTGAAGGAAGGAGAGAATACACTAGAGATAAAGATTACCAATTTGTGGGTGAACCGTTTGGTCGGTGACCAGCAGCCGGGTGTTGAGGAAAAGGTCACCTATACAACCATGCCATTCTACCGGGCGAACTCTCCCTTGAAGCCCTCGGGCTTGCTGGGTCCGGTGAGAGTAGTAGGTATACATTAATTAATTGATCTATAAACGAAACAGTCATGAGGAATAAAACTTTTTGTATCAGACTTCTTCTATTTGCCATTTTTATTGTGTCTCTGTATGCACAAGATGTTATGGGCCAAGTTGGTGGTTCCAGAGGAAATCCATTTGCTGCTATGCCAGACCCGGATGCAGTGGTCACCTACAATAACCCAATCATCCCGGGCTTTTATTCCGATCCCAGTGTTTGCAGGGTCGGGGAAGATTATTACCTAATCACAAGTACCTTTGAGTATTATCCAGGAGTGCCCGTATTTCACAGCAAAGACCTGGTCAACTGGGAACAAATCGGGCACTGTATCCACCGCAAGGAGCAATTGCCCAAGGGGGTAAATATTTTTGCCGCCACACTCCGCCACCATGAGGGTACATTTTACATGATCACCACCAACATGGGTGGAAATTTCGGGAACTTTTATGTGACTGCCACAAACCCGGCCGGTCCCTGGTCCGACCCTATCTTTATAGATATCCCCGGGATCGATCCGGACCTGTTTTTTGATGAGGATGGAAAATCCTATGTGATTTCTTCCCCCTTTGTTCTGTATGAGATAAACCTGGAAAGCGGCGAACTACTGACAGAAGGACTTAAAGTATGGAACGGAACCGGTGGAAGGTATAGTGAGGCCCCACACATATACAAGAAAGACGGGTATTATTATTTAATGGCAGCCGAGGGAGGTACAGAAGAAGCCCATTCGGAAACCATTGCCCGGAGTCACAGTGTTTGGGGCCCGTATACAGATAATCCTGCCAATCCAATTCTTGCCCATGCCAATGCCGCAGGCCAGGGGAACCCCATTCAAGGCGTGGGCCATGCGGACATCATTCAGGCCCAAGATGACTCCTGGTGGATCGTATTCCATGGCTACCGGACTGTATCCGATAAGGCCCATCATATTCTGGGAAGAGAAACCTGCCTGGCCCCCGTTAGCTGGCCAAAAAATGGCTGGCCTGTGGTGAACGGCAATGGAGTGGCTACAGTGAATATGACCTGCTCCACCCTTCCCTTGAAACCCTTTCCGGAAAAACCCACTCGACTTGAGTTTGATACGGAAGAACTGGACTTAGACTGGAACCATGTCCAGCTGCCCGTAAAGGAAAATTATTCCTTGACCGAACGGGAGGGATATTTGCGATTAAAAGGTGCAGCAGAAACTATGAAGACTCGAACAACTTCCACTTTTGTGGGCAGAAGGTTGAAGGATTTCTTTTTCACTGCGACCACAGAGCTTGAGTTTGATCCCAAAATGGAAAATGAAGAGGCCGGAATGATATTGCTCAACAATGGCTCTCACTTTGATATCATGATCCAAAAAGAGGGTGGCAAAAGAATCCTGCTCGTAAAACTCCAGTTTGGTCAGACGATCTATACCTCGGAAGCTATTGTGCTTAAGCCTGGACCCGTTAATCTGAGGGTGACAGGTAAAAAATCCACCTTCACCTTTTCCTATGCTCAGGGGAATGATGCCTATACGGAAATAGAAACTGTGGATTCTAAATTCCTTGCCACAGAAACGGTTGGCTTCTTTACAGGGGTGTATGTTGGGCTATATGCCACCGGAAACGGAAAGGTTTCAACAGCAAATGCGGATTATAATTGGTTTGAATACGTGATCAATGATTATCCCTAGACTGAATTGACCTTTCATATTTTGCTACATTTAGGCTTGACAATGAAAAAACCAGTATAATGAAAGCAATGAAGCTAACGGGCATCCGGCAGATGGAAATGATGGAAGTGCCCGCTCCCTCCATTTTAAACGATCGCGATGTGCTCATCAAAATGAAAACCCTGGGTGTTTGTGGCTCAGACATTCATTACTATGTATCCGGCAAGATAGGTTCCCAGGTGGTGGAATATCCTTTTACGGTGGGGCATGAAGGCTCGGGCCAGGTGGAAGCCGTAGGGAAAGGGGTAAGCCTGGTGAAACCGGGCGATAGGATTGCCAT
>SPBY01000419.1 GCA_004525825.1 Bacteroidia bacterium | reverse complement strand
GAATGTTGTCTACAACATCCTGGGAGCCTTCTTTGCTCTTTTCTCCTTTGCCATGGTGATTCCCTTTCTGAGACTGCTGTTTGATAATCAGGACGTTGTGTTGGAACCGATGGAGTTTGAGCTGAGCACAGCCTATCTTATACATACTTTGAATTATTATATGGGGCAGATCATGGTGACAAGAGATGCTGCAGGGGCACTGGCCCTGGTGAGCATTCTTGTGGTGGTTTTCAGCCTGCTTAAAAACGGCTTCCTTTTTGTAGCAAATTTTGTGCTGGCCCCCATCCGGGCTTTTGTGGTCAGAGACCTCCGCAACGAAGTATACAAAAAAGTACTACGGCTGCCATTGTCGTATTATAATGAGGCCAGGAAAGGAGATGTGATTTCGCTGATATCCAGCGATGTGCAAGAGATTGAGGCATCCTTGCTTACCTCTCTCAATATGCTTTTCAGGAATCCCATTACCATCATTATTTTCCTGGGTATTCTTTTTTCCATCAGTTTTAAGCTGACCCTCTTTGTCCTTCTTATCCTTCCACTGACAGGGGTCCTGATTGGAAGAATCGGCCGCAACCTCCGAAAAACCACCTTTAGAGGGCAGATGCGCCTGGGCGATCTGATGGCCATGATGGAGGAGACCCTGACAGGACTGAGGATCATCAAAGCCTTTAACGGAGAGAAGCGCATGACCGAAGGCTTTGCCCGGACCAACCATGCTTTTGCACTCATACTCCGGAAAGTGGTCCGCCGCCGCTACCTGGCCAGTCCCATCAGTGAAGTCATAGCGACCATGGTGCTGATGGTCATTATGGCCTATGGAGGCTCGCTGGTCCTTAGCGGATCCGACGTCCTTAGCGGGGAAAGTCTGATCTTTTATATGATGATATTCAGCCAGATCATCCCTCCGGCCAAGGAGTTTTCCACTGCCTGGATCAATATTCAGAAAGGACTGGCCTCGGTGGACCGTGTGGATCGTCTCCTGCTGGCCGATGATAAGATTGTGGAACGTCCCGATGCGATTGAAACCGACGAGTTCAAAGAGTCCATTGAATTCAGAAATGTCTCCTTCAAGTATGAAAAGGAGTATGTCCTGAAGGATATATCCTTTACTATTAAGAAGGGTCAGACCATAGCTCTGGTGGGAAAATCGGGTTCCGGAAAATCCACCCTGGTGGACCTGCTACCCAGGTTCATGGACACTACGTCAGGGGAGGTGTTAATCGATGGAATCCCTGTCACAGATTATAAAATTAAATCGCTGCGCTCGCTCATGGGCATTGTGAGTCAGCAGTCCATTCTGTTTAACGATACCTTTAAAAACAACATCGCTTTCGGAAGCAAAGGGGAAGTGACAGATGAGCGCGTCATCAATGCCGCCATGGTAGCCAATGCCCATGAGTTTATCGTGGAGACAGAAGAAGGATATGAACACGGGGTGGGTGAGAGCGGTGGCAAACTGAGTGGAGGTCAGAAACAAAGAATCAGCATCGCACGCGCCGTCATGGCCAATCCCCCCGTCCTGATTCTGGACGAAGCTACCTCGGCACTGGATACCGAGTCGGAACGACTGGTGCAGGATGCCATCATCAAACTGATGCAGAACCGTACTTCCGTGGTAATTGCCCACAGGCTCTCCACCATCAAGCATGCCGACCTGATTCTGGTCATTGATGAAGGCGAGATTGTGGAGCGAGGTACCCACGATGAACTGATCAGGAATTCCAAAGGTCTATATAAAAAATTGCACTCCCTGCAAATGTTTTAAGGTCTATGAAGATCAGCGGATTCACCATGGGCAAAAATGCCCTGAAGCTGTATTACCCTATGCGGCAATCGGTCGAATCGATTCTTCCGCTGGTGGATGAATTTGTAGTGGTCCTGGGCGATTCTGATGAAGATGACCGCACCCGTACCGAGATTGAGGCCATTGCCAGCCCTAAGATCAGGATAGTGGATACAGTGTGGGACATAGAAAAGTATCCACGGGGAATGGAGCATGCGCACCAGACCGATATTGCCAGAGAGCTCTGTTCGGGCGACTGGCTGTTTTACCTGCAGTCCGATGAGGTGGTTCATGAGAGGGACCTGGAGAGCATCCGGCTGAGGTGTGAGCAATTGCTTGATGATCACGAGGTGGAAGGACTCCTGTTTCGATACCTCCATTTCTGGGGCGACTATGAACATGTGCAGGACGGCCATTGCTGGTACCGGAAGGAGATCCGGATCGTCCGGAACCACCCTGAGATTCATTCGTGGGAATCGGCCCAGTCCTTCAGGAAAATTCCAGGATTTGAGGGCTTGAATTACAGGCAACAGGAAGGGACCTATAAACTGAAAGTAGCCGAAGTGAATGCCGAGATCTTCCATTATGGCTGGGTTCGTCCCCCCCGGGTCATGCAGGACAAGATCAAAGCTTTCAGAATCAACCACAGAGGCAGGAAGAAGGTAGAGGAACAGGTGGCTGCCCACCATTTTGATCGTGCCTTTGACTATGGAAATATTTCCCGCTGCACTCGCTACGAAGGGACACATCCGGCTGTCATGAAGTCCTGGATGGATCAATTTGACTGGAAGGACCAGTTGAGGTTTTCAGGTCCGGTACAGAGTCAGAATCCCATTCCTTCCAGGCATGACTTGCCCAAATACCGGGTCATTTCCTGGATAGAAAAGAGGGTCCTGGGAGGACGTCGCCTGGGCGAATTCAACAATTACAAATGCTTGCTCAGGTAGACTTTATTGTTCGATCAGCTTACCCTCTTTGGTATATCTTTTTTTACCCGGTAACTCTTCCCCCGTGTCATAGGTGGTCTCTTCATAAAGCTCACCGGTTTCATAGTATCGTCTGGTGATCCCGTTTTTGCGGTTCAGGTAGTAATTGGTATGCTCGTAGATCTTCCCGTTCTTAAAAAACCAGATGGCCGGGCCATGCTTTCGTCCATGTTCGTAGGTGACCTTGGAGTGAACCGTCAATCCATCCTCATAAAAATTCACTTTGACCCCGTGAACATAGCCCTCTTCATCTACCGGGTTGATGCTCGAAAGGGTTCCGTCCTCCCGGCTCTTCTTGACCATCTTTGGCTGGTCTTCTTCTTCCTGGTTTGTGGATCCGGTACCTGTGTTGCAGGCCGCTATCCCCATCATAAAGGCAAGGATAAGCAAGTAGGTGATTCGATTTCTCATGGCTGATTTCATACGGGCCAAAGATACAATTATAAATTTTTCAGTAAAAATCAAGATTCTCAAAATCTAATGGCTATTTTTAGCCCGGAATCCGGGCTTGGTCAGTATGAGAATGAGAATGAAGATTGCCATTGAAGAAAAGGATCAGGTGATTTTTCGCCGCTTTAGCGGAGAGGTTTGCATAGAGGATATGATACAATCCTGGAAGGAGATATTTGCACGGTACGATGATCTGGGATCCTACAAAGGAATAGTAACTTCTTTTTTAGAAGCAGATATTCAAAGCGAGGACAATAACCTGAATATCATGGTCGAGTATCTGAAAGAATATCTGAATCGCATCAGGGGAATGAAGGTGGCCATTGTGATGGATACCCCCAAAGTGACCAATACGATCATCATGAACCAGAAAATGAAAAGCATGCATATACGACCCTTCTCAACCGAAGCGGCCGCCCTCGATTGGATCAATGCCTGATTTATTCTGCCTCCCCAACTATCTTTGAGTGTGTAATTTTAATATTTTAGTACTGGCTTACTAAAAGATCAATCTTATGGGGAAGTCTCTATCT
>SPBY01000456.1 GCA_004525825.1 Bacteroidia bacterium | reverse complement strand
TGCAATGGCAGCCGCCACATAGACAAGCACACGAAAAACGCGCATCCTGCGAAGTAGCTTGTCTCTTTTAATTTTTCTGAATTCTTCTCCGTCCATAGCTCTAAGTTAATATATTTCGCGCTCCTCAAAGGCCACATTTGATTTCTTAACTTTCAGGTTGTAAATTGCAGTGAACCCATCCCTTGCATAGATGTCAAAAAGCAAACCAGGATTCTGGAAGGAACTGAAGCGTCGTGGGGTACCCAGGGTCCTAGCCATGTACGCTGCCACTGCCTTCATCATTATGGAGGCTGTAGATATTATGTTGCCCAGACTGGGCCTGCCCGACTGGACGGTGACTTTTGTAATCATCCTGCTCATAGTTGGATTGCCTGTGGCCATTGTGCTTTCCTGGGTATTTGACATCACTCCCCAGGGGGTGATAAAGACCGGACCTGCAGAAGATGTTGAGCAGTCCGGGGAAACAGGAGAGGCTCGTCGCAGAAAGCTAAGACTCAGTGATGGGGTAATCGCTGTTCTTCTTGTTGTCGTTGCGACACTGGTCTTTCCAAAAATCTTTGGCAATCAGGACTCCCGCCTCCGTAAAAAGATGCCTGTCCAGATCTCCATCGCCGTAATGCCCTTTAAAAACATGACCGGCGATACCCTTTACAATCTCTGGCAAGGGGGTATGCAAAACCTGCTGATCACTTCCCTTTCAAACTCAGAGGAGTTATCGGTCAGGCAGTTTGAAACCATGAACAGCCTGGTGAATGGAAAAGCCGACCTCAATTACGCCGGTCTTACGCCCTCACTGGCCGGTGAAATGGCCCGAAAGGTGGAGGCCAATACCGTGATCTCCGGGAATTTGCACAAATCGGGTGCCAAGGTGAGAATTACGGCCAATATCATGAATACCGAAACAGAGGAGGTTTACAAATCATATGAGTTGGAAAGTCTGAAGGAGGCTGAACTTTTCGACCTGGCTGATTCGCTTTCCTTGATACTGCGAAATTTCCTGGAAATCAGTAATATGAAGCAAAAGCAGCCCTTTTTTGATGCGACTCAAATCTTCACCAATTCACCGGAAGCCTATAAGTATTATCTGCAGGGTATAGATTGTCACAGCCGGCTTGATTATGTCTGTGCCTCATCTTTCTATAACAAAGCGATCCAGGTGGATACCAATTTTGTTTCGGCCATGATGCAACTGGCTTTCTGTTGTGCCGACCAGCAACTGGCTTCGCAATCACATTACTGGGCTTATGAGGCTTATGAACGAATCGAACGCTTGCCCCACGACATGCAAATAAAGGTGCATGTAGTTAAATCGGTGGCAGATAAACTACCCTTACAACAGCTCGACTACGCCAGGCAGTACCTGGTGCTACATCCTTATTCCACGTACATGGCCTATATGGTAGGATGGATCAATTTCAACCTGGAACGCTGGGAAGAGTCCGTCGAAGGATTTGAGAATAACTTCAATCTCTTGAAGAAAATGGACGCTTATTCCTGGCCTTGGACCTATATCCTGCTGGGTGGTGCCTATCATAACCTGGGATCCCACAAAAAAGAACAGAAAGTGTTTGAGGAGGGACAGGGGTTCTGGCCGGAGCATAAATCCACCTTCGATTACTGGCAGGCCATATGTGCCGTGTCGGAGGGTGACAGCGTCAAAGCTGCCTACCACCTGGATGAGCTTAGAAAAGTGTTGGAACAAAGGGGATGGCCCGAGGGCAACATACTTGCGTGGTACGCGGGAGTGTACGGCAAGGGAAAATCCTTTGAACTGGCCGAAGACTACTTTCGGGAAGCCCGTTCACTGAGGCCGGAAGATTATCATCTAAATTATGAATTCGCACAATTTCTGATCTCAAACGACCTCAACCTGGAGGAGGGAATGGAACTTATAACACCCGTAGCGGAAAAGTATCCCGAGAATGCATCCTACCTATATACCTATGGATTGGGCCTCTTTAAACAGGGTGAATACCAGAAAGCTTCTGAGGTGCTTTCACAATCTTGGTACAATGATCCTTATTACGATCACAAGGTATTCCGTCTGATTAATGAGCTTAAGATTATTCTTAACAAGAATTAAACCTAGCTCCTTTCTTACTCAGGCAGTGTGGCAATGATCTCCCGCAGGAAATCATTCACAGAGAAGTTGCTTAGGCTATAGCCCATTCGTACCACCACCAGTTTTTTGGACGGGATCACATAGATCCGCTGACCCAGGAAACCATCTGCAAAGAAAACATCGTCTGGAACATCCACCAGGGCATTTTCCACATCGGACTCCTTCAGCCAGACAGTGGCCCCATAGGTGCCGCCAGAAGCCGGGGCGGCAGTACTCATGTACTTCACCCACTCTGGGCTGAGGACAGTATCTCCTTCGAAGATTCCCTGGTTCAGGAAGAGCAATCCAAAACGGGCCCAGTCCCTGGTGGAACCGTAACTGTAGGAGGAAGCCACAATGAGTCCGCTGGCATCGGTCTCCAACACCGTATTCAGCATCCCAATGTGGTGAAAAAGCCGGGTATATGCATACCCATGGTATTCATCCGCATCCCCGATGGCCTTTCTGATCAGGCCCGAAAGCAGGTTGGCATCCCCCGAAGAGTAGTTCCAGAAGCTGCCAGGATCATGAGCCAGGTCACAAGATGTTATGGACGAGAACATATCATCGCTCTGCATTAGCATCACGGTGGCATCCGATATGGTGAAGTAGTTTTCCACCCACTCCAGTCCGCTGCTCATATGCAGGATGTTCTCAAGGGTAATAGCTTTCCTGTCATCACCGGCCCATTCAGGGATATCTGCATTGGCCTTTACATCCATTTTCCCCTCCTCTACCAGGGCACCGGTCATGGCTCCGGTCACGGTCTTGGTCATAGACCAGCCATGAAATTTCGTCCAGGCATCGTAACCCTCCAGGTAGTTTTCCCCGATCAATTCATTGTCATACACCACTGCCACTCCCAGGGTTTTCTTAAAGGGTTCCTCCCCGGGTTTATCGATGGCCTCCTCCAGGATGGATTTCAGCTTTGTATAATCGACTCCTTCAGGCAGCGATTCAGGCATCACATCGCCAAGGGGCCAGGGAATGGTATCCTGACTATACCCCGGATCCGGAATCACATAGGAGTCTGCTTTCAGCTCCTGCTCCGCTTTCTCCAGAACAATCACCGATCCCAGGCCTTCCCTGAAAACTACTTTGCGCTTTGCCAGTCCCAGCACCCTGGCAGTTACGGATTTTTCCTCGTAATCAATTTTGCATTTAGCCAGACTGATGGGGAAAAAAGACAGATCCTCCGCCATCACTCTTTCGGGGATTTTCCCTGCCAGAAAAACACTGGAGCACATACCTTTGGCTGCAAATGCTGTGATAATGGGCAGCCTGGGCCAGGCGAACCAGGTCGCAAAAGCAAGCAATGCAACAAGCAATAAGCAGAGGATTCTTTTGATTAGCTTTTTCA
>SPBY01000520.1 GCA_004525825.1 Bacteroidia bacterium | reverse complement strand
GATGATTTCCAGGGAGTGTGCATTGAGCGTCAGGGTCCGGTGTTCATTCAGCAGAAGGTCAAATCCACATGTCCGTATTTGCTCTTTCACCTGTTCCAGGTTGGCAAGCTCCTCCTCCTTGGATTTCCATTGAAAATAGGCGCCATAGTCATGGTTCCCCAGCACAGCAAACTTACCCAGTGGAGCTTTCAAGCCGTTCAGGATCTCCACAAAGGGAAACGTTTCCTCTGCAAAATTATGCACCATGTCCCCGGTAAAAAGTATCAGGTCGGGTTGCAGCTGGTTCACTTGATTCACCACCTTGCGAATATATCCTGGATGTTGATAAAAGCCAGCCAGGTGGATGTCGGAAAGCTGAACGACCCTGAGTCCTTGAAATGATTCAGGAAGTCTGGGGACTTCGATGCTTTCCCTGTGAACTTTCAAATGGGTACGTCCCTTGGTCATTCCCCATCCAAAACCCGAAAATACGAGTAATCCCAGGATTGCACCGGGGACCAGGAACCAGGATCGAAAATCCGCTGCATCCTTTCGGAACAAGGACATCACAACCATGGAGATATCCCCGAGTAACTGGCTTAGGTTGAAGAGGAGTTTCGGCAGGTAGAGCATCAGGAAAACCCCAATGATAAGCATCACTCCGAAGAAGCGGGAGGGATCGCGCAGGTGCTGGAATTGTGTCCCGGCCCTTATGAGTGCCAGAAACATCAGCAAGGTGACTCCCCAGTATATATAGAAGAAAAGCAGGTTCCCATCCCTTGCCGGAGCGCATAAGTGCTGGATCCCACGCAGGGTATACAGATCCACGCCCACCATGAAGAGTGTAAGAACTGCAATGATTAATAGTGGTCTCATGGGCTGACTTTAAACCACAAAATAGGGATTATTAATGGAGTTCCCACCTGGTTTGTTTTGGAATAAAAAGTGTAAATTTAAAAGCATGAGAACATGCAAATCCCTGCCAGGCATCGTGCTCCTGATCCTGGCACTTCAGACAATCTTTACCCAACCCTCATTCGCACAGAACCAGCCTTCCCTCCAGGATAAACTGGTGGGTCCGCTTCCTGAGCTGTTAAGGAGTCAGGAGGGCACAATCATTGAAACGGCGGAACAATGGGAGCAGATCCGGCGCGGTGAACTCTTGGAACTTTTCAGGGAACATATGTATGGACGGGTTCCGGAGACCCCTGTAACCATCAACCATCGTTTGAAGTTCTTTGACGGGGAAGCCCTGAACGGCACAGCCATCATGAAAGAGGTGGCTTTGGAGCTTATTAGGAATGCTGATACCCTTGAAATTAACCTGCTGATTTTTATTCCCAAGGGCCAGCCGGGACCGGTTCCTCTTTTCCTGGGTCTGAATTTCTACGGGAATCAAAGTATTCATCCCAACCAGCAGATCAGCCTGACTGACAGCTGGGTATTGAACGACAAAGATCTTCAGATCACAGATCACCATGCCACTGAGCTCACCCGGGGAGGCGAATCGGGCCACTGGCCGGTGGAACTGATTCTTTCCAGGGGGTACGGTTTGGCCACAATCTGTTGTGGGGACATTGATCCGGATTATGACGATGGGTTCAAGAATGGGATTCATGCACTGATGGATGAAGATCGTGATCCGGGTTCCTGGGGTTCCATTGCCGCCTGGGCCTGGGGCCTGTCACGAGCCATGGACTATTTTGAAAAGGATGTGGACATTGATCAGGACAGGGTGGCTGTGATGGGGCATTCCAGGCTGGGAAAGACCTCGCTATGGGCCGGGGCCCAGGATGAACGCTTTGCCATGGTGATTTCCAACAACTCGGGATGCGGCGGGGCAGCCCTTTCCAGGAGGGCCCAGGGCGAAACAGTGAGTGCCATAAATAATGTCTTTCCACACTGGTTTGCTGCCAGGTTCAGCGATTACAATGACAAAGAAGCAGAGTTGCCGCTGGATCAGCACATGTTGATGGCCCTGATGGCTCCGCGCCCACTCTATGTGGCCAGCGCTGAAGAGGATGACTGGGCCGATCAGCCAGGCGAATTCCTTTCACTCTATTACGGGAGCCGGGCCTACACACTCTATGGAGAGGAGGCCCTGCCGAATAAAAATATGCCGGAACTGAATCAGCCTGTAAAAGCGGGTCGTGTGGCTTACCATATTCGCAGGGGAAAACACGATGTTACGCGCTATGACTGGGAACAGTATCTGGATTTTGCCGATCAGCAAATGCTGACTCACGATGGCAATGGATTTGAGAACCCGGTGACCACAGAATGGATTAACGAGCTTCTGTTCAGCACCCATCCCAGACTGATTCTGACTCCGGAACTGGAGCACAGAATCTGGAAGCAACTGGATTCGGGCGACAGCCTGGTGGCAGGAGGAATGGAGCTGCTGATGAGGAATGCAGAATCGATGCTGGAGCTGGATACCCTGGTGAGACAAATGCAGGGAAGAAGATTGCTGGGAGTTTCCAGGGAGGCAGTCCGCAGGTTGAGCACCCTTGCCCTTGCTTATCGTTTTGAGAGGGATGAGCGCTATCTCACCCGGCTGGAGGAAGAACTCAAGGCAGTCTGTTCTTTCAATGATTGGAATCCGTCCCACTTTCTCGATGTGGCTGAAATGGCTGCCGGTGTGGCCCTGGCCCTTGACTGGGCTGGAGAATGGCTAAGTCCGGAGGTGGGCGAGATGGTACGATTTGCCCTGGTAAACAAGGCCTTGAAACCCGGACTTGCCTCAAGCAGTGATAACTGGTGGATTACCACAGATAACAACTGGAACCTGGTTTGTCACGGGGGACTCTCACTGGCTGCACTGGCGGTTTACGAAGATGAGCAGGCCCTGGCCTCCGCCATTCTCCACCAGGCAGTGGAACATATTCCGCTGGCCCTTGAACCCTATGCCCCTGAGGGAATCTATCCCGAGGGAGCCTCCTACTGGTTTTATGCCACCACCTACCTTTGTGCGGCCGTTTCTGCCTACGAATCGGCGCTGGGGACCGATTTTGGATTTGCTGTGGCACCTGGTGTGATGGAGAGTGCCATTTTCAGCCAGGTCCTTGCCGGACCCTCAGGGGAGTATTTTAATTTTTTTGATTCGGGACTGGAAGG
>SPBY01000152.1 GCA_004525825.1 Bacteroidia bacterium | reverse complement strand
TAGAGTCCCATATGGAGTATAAACTGGAAGCCGGGGAAGCCGGCATTCTTGAACTGGGTCAGAGCAGGCTCATGGTGGCTTCCCTGGAAGGGGAGTATGAAGAGGTGCTTGCCCTGGCCGAGGACCTGCGGATCGCTTTAAAGGAAATTACCGGAGGAGCGGAAATTGAGATCATAGATACCCTCTTTCCGCAAGCCTTGCCGATTATCGCAGATTCGATGATTGAAGCGTATCGCCTGAGTCCCTATGTTCAATACTACGACCGGGAGCTGCAAATGAAAGAAGCCGAGCTTAACCTTGCGGTAAGCAAGCATTTGCCCAAACTATCTGCAGGTTATTATTCGGAATCTGTCACTGATGAGGCTTTCAGGGGATTCCGGCTGGGGGTGACAGTTCCGTTATGGGAAAATGCCAATACCGTAAAAAAAGCCAAATCGGAGGTGGTATTTGCCGAAGCTGAGATCGACCGTTATGCCTTCCACCAGGAAAAGGAGCTCAGGCAAAAACTGAATAAGCTGGAATCGTTTCGTACGAGGGCCCGCAAGCTGGAAGAAGCACTGGGTACGGCCAACAGTTTGTCGCTGCTGGCCGCCTCACTGGAAAATGGAGAGATCTCTATGTCAGAGTATTTCTATACCTCCGATTTCTACTTCCGGAACCAGGCACAACTGCTCCGATACAAAAAGGAGCTGCTGTTTCAGGAAGCAGAACTCATGAGGATCTACCTGTAAAAAACATCATCCAAATGATCAGTCCTTCATGGTCTCCGAAAGGGCCATGGGATAGATTTTGCGGATCTCCCTTTGCAGATCATCCCCCAGTTTGTCGTAGGGAGCGCTGTACTTTTCAAGGGCCTGCTCCTTTCTGAAGCGGTACACCACCATAGTGACCATATCGACTGACTCCACATATTGTCCATAGGGGACGGCTCCATCATACTCCAGCGAAATCACATATTTACCCTGGTTTTCCCTGATAAATTGCTGCAGGTTCTGGTCCACATCCCTTGGAGTAGTATTCCTGGCTGCCAGGTCTATGGTAATGACTTTTCCTCCCGCTTTCTCCATCTCTTTCTTATCCAGTATTTTGGCATTGAGCGGGGGAAGGAGCCTGGGCAGGGCAACAGCATGGTACAGCAGCGGGGAAAGCTCAATGTCCCCGTGTGGATATCCCCCTTCGGCAAAATGAAGGGCTCCCATCTTCCGAAGAACCTGTCTTACCTGGTCCATCTGTTCCATGGGAACGCCCCGGTCCACCAGAAACAACGCATTTATGGAGCTCTGATCCAGCTTGCTGAGTTTGCCTTGCTCTTTTTCTACCCGTCCGGTCAGCTCCTTTAATTTGAAGGGACTTCCGTTAAAGGTGAAGGCCGTAGTTCCATCCTCCTTCTTTCCCATACAGATCCGGTATAGCAGATCTTCATTTTCCATCAGCCTGTATTGGGATATATAGGGAAGCTCTATTTGTAGCTTCTGTTCAGTCAGGATTTGATCCAGGGTGTTTTTGGATGAAGACTTATTGTAACGGCTAAGTTGTGAATCGTTCCACCAGAGGTTTAATTCCGTTCCCTTGAGTTCATAGCGGATTTTTGTACCTGCAGCCCCTTCCCTCCCCGAAAGAATCAGGGAGCCGCCTTCAGCTTTCAGATAGAACTCACGGATTTCGATTCCTTCCGGAAAAGAAAGCTTGTCGTCTTTTATATAGAGGGTGTGGCTAAAATCATCCACGGTCTGCTTGATCCATAAACCCGAAAGTTCATTCAGGGGATCCGGCAATTCGGAGTCACTTCCTTTAAGCGTAAAATCTGCGAAAAGGAAAAATACAAGTATGGCGAAGGGTGCTACCAGCGTGGCTTTTAGCTTTGCAGGCATACCCGATCTGTTTTTATTCATCATGGCTATTCGTTGTTTAATGGGTTTTAAATTGAAGTTATTTACTAGTTCCACAGAGTGATAACCTATCACCTGTTTAAGTAATAAGGCCTGGTAATCTAAACGTTCAATTCCCCTGTCAATGACTTGCTGGTCCGCAATATACTCGTGCGTGGTTTTCAAGGCCTTTCGCATTTGCCAGGCAAATGGATTGAACCACTGGAAAACGGCAAGCCCGTGTGCAAAAAGATGATCCATGGAGTGCTTTTGCCTGATATGGGCCTTTTCATGCTCCAGCACCTGTGGTAATTCGGATTCGTTGAAGGATCGGTGATTAATAAATAAAAAGCGGAAAAAGGAGAATGGAGAGATATCCTCTTCGATCTCGACCATCCGGAATCCTCCCTGCCGGCTTACCCTGTTTCGTTTCGCCAGCAAGTAGAGTCGGACGGCCAGGTATACAAACCTGGCAAAGAAGTATGCTACTCCACCTATATATATGATTAACAAAATGTTAGACAATCCATTATTAATTCCCGAGAGCCTGGAACCTGAACGGGATGGATCCGTGTCCTTGTTCAATGTGGCCCCATGATTCTGTTCCGCAGGAATCGTTCCCCCCTCTCCGAATACTTCTCCTGCCTGACCTTCTCCGCTTACACTGTGAACTGAGCGCGGTTCTGCTCCAAAATCTGCATCGAGTATTCCAATCAGCACCTCATAAGAGCTTCGGAATCTGACCACTCTCCTGGCAGGATTCTCCAGGGTACTTCCCGGGGGAATGCTCAGCGAAAGATGCAGCACAGGAACCAGAAGAGCCAGTGCAATGCTTCCCACCAGGAATATTCGGTTGAAATTAAAATAAGTCTCCTTTCGGAGAAACAACCACCAGGCCAGGTAGAGCAGGGAGAGACAGATGCCAGTCTCCAGCAGATATATAATGAACCGCACCATGGCTTCACAATCAGCTGTCTTTTTGCCTTTTCAGCTCTTCCAGCATCTTCATTGCCTCATCCAATTCATCCACATCTAAATCCTTCTTTTCGGAAAAGAAGTTTACGACTTCTTTCAATGAGTTGCCAAAATAGTTCTTCATGAGCCGGCCCATTTGCTCACTTCTGTACTCCTCTCTTGTAATCTTTGGAAAATACTGATAGGAACCCCCGTAGGATTTGTAGGAGACAATTTCCTTTTTCACCAGCACCCGTACAATGGTCGAGATGGTATTGTAGGGGGGGTGTGGATCGGGGAACTGCTCCTGGATATCCTTGATAAATCCTTTTTCGAGGCCCCACAGTATCTGCATAATCCGTTCTTCCGCTTTGGTCAGGGTTACCATTTGATCACCTTTTAGTATTATTACGGATCAAACATATAACTTATTTTTTAGTTCAATAAACTTATTGTTAAGTTTATAGAACTAAATCATAAATTATGCCCTATTCGTACCTCAGCGCATTCACCGGGTTCTGCCTGGCCACCCTGTAGATTTGAAGGGTGATGGTCAGAATGGAAATCAGAATGGCTGCCATGCCTGCCAGAACGAAGATCCACCAGGAGATCTCTGTGCGGTAGGCAAAGTCCTGGAGCCACCTCCGCAACAGGAGCCATGCCACCGGGCAGGCCAGTACATAGGCCAGTAAAACCCATCTAAGAAGTTCGGAGTTTAATAGGACAATGATTTTTCGAATGGAGGACCCATGTGCCTTGCGAATCCCCACCTCCTTGAACCGACGTGCCACCAACAATCCGCTAATGCCCATTAAGCCCAGGCAGGAGAGAAATATGGCAATGATGGCCGCATAGGCAATGATCCGGCTCCAGCGATCCTCACCCTGGTACTGTTCTTCCAGGATCTCCTCCATAAAGGTATAGTCCCAGGCAAATTCGGGCACCACTTCTTTCCAGACTTTTTCAGAGTGTTCCAGTACCCCGGCCATCTGTCCTTCCCGGGCCTTCACGAAGAGGTACCAGATGCTGTTATAAGAAAAACTATGCATCATCAGTGCCTGGATCTCGTCATGCATGGAATCGTAGTGAAAGTCTCTGACCACCCCGATGATGTTCACCGAAAGTCCATCCGAATCAAGGGTTACACGCTCCCCGACCGGATCCTCTATTTCAAGCTCTCTGACCAGGGTTTCATTGACGATGACATTGGGTATGGAGTCAACTACTGCTTCATCACTGAAAAAGTTCCTGCCCGCAAGTAGTTCGAGTCCCAGTGTCTGTATATAATCATAGTCGATTCGCAGAAAGCGAACTGTGGTGATCTCTCCCTTTTTGTTCCTGATCCCCTGTGAACTGCTCCCCGAATCGAAACTGCGATCACTCATGGTCACACTACTCACCTGGGGCGATTCCAAAATCTTCTCCTTCAGAGTTTGAATTTTCTGCTCATCAAAATCCACATGAATTACCACCGTATTTTCCCTTGCAAAACCCACGTCCCTGTTCACCAGGTAATTCAGTTGCTTCAGGATGACTCCTCCTGAAATAAGCAGGGCAATGGCTATAAAGAACTGTAATACCACCGATATTCTGGCCACTCCGTTTCGCCTGACCGAAAGCATTTCTCTTCGGAGGAAACGGAGGGGCTGACTTCTACGCAGCAGATAAAATCCAATATAAGAGCTGGTACTTATTACAATGAACAGCAGGATGGCCAACAGGAAAAGGAAGTTCGTTCCCCGGGAATAAAGTGTAAAGCTAAGATCATCCTGCGCCAAACGATTAAACAGTGGAAGTAACTGTTCCGCCAGGATGATCCCCAGAAAGAGAGAGATAAAGGTCAGCACAAAGGATTCGATCACAAACTGGGACAGAATTTGCCACCTCCTTGCCCCCACAACATTCATCATTCCAAAATCGCCCACACGGTTCAGCGCAGTTCCTATGGATATCATCACATAATTGAAACAGGCAATCAGCAGGATCAGGATGGCTATGCTGGAAAGAATATACAGGGAATTCTTGTTCCCGGTCAATTCATAGGAGCCCCGGAAATGCTCCGAACCGAGGTATAGTTCCCTGTAGGGCATGAAGTGTAAAGTAAAATGGTGTTCCCCCTCCTTCAAAAATCCCATTTGAACATATTGTCTGAGACCTTCCCCGTAAAAATCCTCGATCAGGGTCTGGGAGGTCTCTTCCATTCTTTGAGCATCGTTTGTTTCATCCAGCATCACGTAGGTATAGGTATCCCCGCCAAAATCATTGCTCCGCGGATATACCTCAGCATGTATGTAAGGAATCAAAACCGTCCACCTGAAGGAAGTGTTTTCGGGCGGATCTGCTATAACCGCTGTAACTGTATATTGGTTGAACGGAGGCCTTTCGGGAAATTCGATGATCTTACCGATCACGTCATCCAGGCTGACCAGGGTGTCCTTGAAGATCTTCCGGGCCACTGTTTCGGTAAGCACCACGCTCTTCAGGCGATGAAGCGGGGTTTCCCGGTCTCCTGCCAGGAATTCGTAGGTAAACAGATCAAAAAAAGTGGAATCCACAAAACCAATATGCTCCTGGAACACCTCCTCTTTCATTCCAATAAAAGCCGGTGTGTTTTTTAAACGACAGGTGGCTTCCACCCCTGGTATGTTTTCCCGCAAGGCTACTGCCATCTTTCCGTCCTGAAAGGGAGAGAAAATCTGTTCACCATCTGCCTGATAAACCGAGCTGTACATTCGATAGATCCGGTCTCCGTTCTCATGAAAATTGTTGTAACTGATCTCTCCGGTAGTATAGAGGTATATGATAATTACAATGGCAATGCTGAATGAAAGGCCGAAAAGGTTGATCAGGGTCCGGCCACGCTGCTTCACCAGGTTCCTGAAAGCGTATTTAAAATAATTGAAGATCATGTTCAGTTAGAATAGTTTCCAATCAAAATGCTAAATGGGTGCCAGAAATGCTCACAATCACATAATAATCTAATCGTTAGATCCTTACGATGAGAGACCGCCTTGTATAGCGCAAATTACTGTTCAGAATCTGAACAGATAGTGTCAGGTTTATGAACGAATAGCCTTAAATTACCTAAAATTTGAATCCATGCTGCCTGCCCGCATCCTGGTGATCGATGACAATGTGCAAATTCTTGAGTCTCTCAGACTTCTTCTGAAGGATGAATTTGAATCCATTGACATCCTTGCCAAGCCTTTCCGAATTCATGAAATGCTGTGGAGAAACAGCTACGACGTGGTGATGCTGGACATGAATTATGCCATGGGAGAAATCTCGGGGAACGAGGGGATTTTCTGGCTGAACGAGATCAAAAAAAAGGACCCCCAGCTTCCAGTCATCCTGATCACAGCATATGGGGATATTGAACTGGCCGTGAAAGCCATCCGGGAAGGCGCCACTGATTTCATCACCAAGCCATGGGATCCTGAGAAACTCATTGTGACTCTGACCAACGCCTATCGTCTCCGCAAATCGAGTCAGGAAGTTAAGAAGTTGAAAGGCAAACAGCAGCAGCTAACAAATGACCTGGACCGGGCATACAGGATGTTCCATGGAAACTCCGTGGAAATGACAAAACTGATGAATACCGTGGACCGGGTGGCTGCCACCGACGCCAATGTCCTGATCCTCGGGGAAAACGGAACGGGAAAGGAAGTCATAGCCCAGGAGATTCACAGGCGGTCTACTCGTTCTGAACAGATTTTTGTGGGAGTAGACATGGGTTCCCTGAGCGAAACTCTCTTCGAAAGCGAGATGTTCGGACATGTGAAGGGAGCTTTCACTGATGCAAAGGAAGATCGTACGGGTCGTTTCGAGGCAGCCGATGAAGGAACCCTTTTTCTGGATGAGATCGGGAACATTCCACTCTCCAGCCAGGCCAAATTGCTCCAGGTTATTCAGAACCGGGAATTGATACGGGTGGGAGACCAGCAGCCTGTAAAAATTGACATCCGGCTGATCACTGCCACCAACCGGTCCCTGAAACAAATGGTCAAGGAAGGGACCTTTCGGGAGGACCTCTTTTACCGCCTGGAC
>SPBY01000351.1 GCA_004525825.1 Bacteroidia bacterium | reverse complement strand
GATGTTGATCTCGGGGGCAACCTTACCAATGACTTTCCATAAAGAGGATCAGGTGCTGTACCTGATGGCCGAGCATGACCTGGCAACCCTCGATACGGTAGGGCTGAAGAAGGATTTCAGAACCGGGTATGACAGCGGGGTGTACCGGATAACCCATAAGCAGTGGGGCGAGCCACCCCATTACGCACAGGCTTATTTCGATGAGAACAAGCACCTGTTGCTATTCAGTGCTATGACCGACCGCGGCTTTGAACAGCTGGTGGAGGCCTTCAATGCTTTTGGCCATGATTTCCCCGCCGAGCCCTATCTCAGGGTCAACCTGACCATGGTGACCACCGCCAATGAGATCCTGAAAAAGAAGGTGGTGCTTAACGAGTACCATGACCTTTTTCAGGAGGATCCTGATCCGGAGAGTGAGAAGGTCCTGAAGGAGATCAATGCCTTTATCGCCCTGGTGTTACCCGATATCAATGCTGGAAGAACGCCCGGTATTGAGGCGGCGATCCGGAAAAGTGGCATCGATCCTGAGAACGCCCGCAATGTAATGGAATCGGTGATGGGCAGCCTGGAAGGCCTGCCCGGTCCGAAGGGGAAGTCCCCCAGGAAGTCCCCCGGAAAGTCCCCGGTTTCAGGAAAACAAAAGAAGCTCACAAAACAACTGCCTGCCCAGTCCGGGGAAGGGGTGCGGCTGCTGAGTGGTGACGATGAACTCCTCTTTGACCTGCATCTGTACGGGATGGCAGGTGACATCCGCAGGGAAGCTCCCTGGGAATACCTGTTCGAGGATGAAGTGTTCGGGGTGCAGGTACCTGGTAAGGACCTGGTCTATTTTGTGAGTGTGATGGGGTTCGAAGGGGAACATCAGGCCCTAAGTTTTTACAAGGGGTATGAAGGATTGGCGGGATTCCTGGAATTCAGGGCGGAGGTCGGTCGCCTCTCCCTCCTGGGGCTTCCTGATGATGGCATGCTTCAGGCCTCCACGATGACCGGGGGACTCATGACCATCCCGCACCTGATGCTATCCTTTACCGACCGGGACGATCTGGAGAAGGAGGACCTGGCGGCAATTAAAAAGTCGGGAGCCCGGTTCCGGGGGAAGGGACAATGGCCCAGGATCGAAGAGATCGTGCCGGGACATGTGCCGGTGTACCCCTCGAAGGACAGCCTTACCGAGCTTTTTCTGGTGGTGCAGCAGGTCCTGGTGGTGCTGGAAAAGGACCGGTACGATGACCAATACCTGATGCGGGAGGAGGACCCGGACCATACCATCCTGGTCAGGGTTCCCACGGGCAAGGGGCCCCGGTTCAGGTGGAGGGACCACTACCTGGTGGTTGATCCCAAGTGGGGCGAGACTTCCTATGCGGTCCGAATTTCCCCTGCAAGCTCTGTAGCGCTGGCCCGGCTCCCGGAAGCCAGCCAGGAGCTGCAACTTGACCTGTTCATGCTGCCTGCAACGGTCAGGGAAAAGGGCAGCAGGGCCTATTTCCCCTTTGTGCTGATGATGGTAGAAAAGCTGAACGGCCTGGTGGTGTCCATGTCTGTCCTGTCGCCGCAGCCCGATCTTGAATCCTTGTACGAATCGGTCCCGCAAAGGGTGCTGGAGGAGCTGATCAAATCCGGGCACAGGCCCTCCAGGATCGAGATCCGTTCGGACCTACTGTTCGACCTGCTCGAGGAGATACTCGAAAAAGCCGGGTGCCGTGTAATGTGGGTCGACCACATGCTACAGATGGATGAGGCGATCATGTCCATGATTTCCCATTTGTCCTGACCAGTGTGGTACTTAAGAGATTATCTCACCTCCCCAGAGTTTGTCAAGGAAGAGGTTCCAGGGCATCAGGCTTACATTCCCCACTTGTCTGGGATAGGGATCGGTACTGACCAGGATTAGCTTTCTTACCCGGTATTCTTCAGCGAAGCTTTTTAATCCCTTCAGATGACGGGGCGTGATTTGCTGGCTGCCTTTGACTTCAATTCCTATTTCATTTTCACCCAGCACGAAATCAATCTCAATCTGTGATGCCGTTCTCCAGTAACTTATTTCGTATTGCAGCCCGGAATACCTGCTGTGTGTATGGAGCTCATGATAGATGAAGTGTTCAAACGAGCGGCCGAATAATTCGCTACCCGTTTCAATGGCCCCCCGCTTCAACAAATAGTTGGCAATGGCGATATCGAACATGAAAAACTTGGGTGACTGAATAACCCGGCGTTTGGGTTTCCTCCGGTACGATGGAAGAAAACGGCCGATCAGGGTTTCTTCCAGAATATAAAAATACTCTCTGATGGTTGGAGCACTTACACCGCAGTCGGTGGCTATGTTACTAAAATTGACTACCTCCCCGTTTGAGAATGCAGCAGATTCGAGGAATTTGGAGAAGGTTTGGATGTTCCTGGTTCTGGCTTCAGCCACAATCTCGTCCTGAAGATAGCTGCCGATATATGCTGAAATCAAGGGTCTGGGATCCTCTGACAGATAATGCCTTGGCAACAGACCATGATTGAGTGCACGTATGAGATCAAAATCCGGAATCTCTTTGTAGATCAGTGGGTATAATTCGCTTCGCAGCGCTCGTCCTCCAAGCAGGTTCGCTCCCGATCTGACTATCTTGCGTGGACTTGATCCGCTGAGGATAAATCGAATGTTTTTATTGGCAATGAGCCAGTGAATCTCGTTGAGCAATGCCGGTATCCGCTGAATCTCATCCACAATGACCGGAGATTTGTATCCCGATGCCAGGATGGTTTCTCGCATCAGGGAGGGATTTTTTTGCAATCTCTCGTAGACATCGAAAAGAAGCAGGTCAAAATAGGTCGATTCCGGAAAGAGTGTTTGAAGCAGGGTGCTTTTCCCGGTTTGCCTTGCTCCCCAGAGAAAGGTACTCTCTTTCCCAATTTCACGAAAGGTTTGTTTCCGAATATACATGATAATCTAAAGGTTAACTTTTAAATATCCTGATAATCTAAAGCAAATATAAGCATGTAATGGAAATAAACTCGTCTAATCGTCCGAAAACTCCTTCAGCAGCTTCCGGTAGGAGTTGAAGATTTTGGAGCGGCTGATAAAGCCGATGTATTGGCCCTGGTCGGTGACGGGCAGGTTCCAGGCTTCGGTCTCCTCGAAGATCTCCAGCACCCTTTCCATTTTTTCGCCTTTGTCAATGATTGCAGACGGGGGGTGCATCAGTTCGGGGATTTCCACCTTGTCGTAAAGCTCGGTGTTGAAGATGATGTCGCGGATATCGTCCAGCTTGATGATTCCCACCAGTACCATTTCGTCGTCCACCACCGGGAAGATGTTTCGTTTCGATTTGGAGATAACCTTCACCAGGCCGGCCAGGTTGTCGTCTGCCTTCACCTTTTTGAAATCTTTCTCAAGCACATCTTCTACGGTTAACATGGAGAGCACGTTTTTGTCCTTGTGGTGGGTCATCAGTTCACCTCTCTGTGCAAGCCGCATGGTGTAGATCGACTGTTTTTCAAAGGTGAGGATGGTCAGGTAGGAGATGGTGGCGGTAATAATCAGGGGGATGAAAAGGGCGTATCCGCCGGTAATCTCAGCAATCAGGAAGATGGCGGTCAGGGGAGCGTGCATCACGCCGGCCATCACCCCGGCCATGCCCACCAGCGAGAAGTTGTTCTCTGAGACATTGGCAGGGGTGAACAGGTTGAGGGCCTTTCCCACTAAAGCACCGCTGATTCCCCCCACAAAGAGGGAGGGCGCAAAGATGCCGCCCACCCCGCCGCTCCCGGTGGTTATGGCCATGGCCACCACTTTGAAAATAATAAGCAGCAGGAAAAAGACAATGATAAAGGAGGCGTTGTTCCCGATGATTCCCTCGAAAAAGGTGCCGTTAAAGAGTTCTGACGCATGACCCGACAGCAGGGTTTTCAGGCTCATGTACCCCTCCCCGAAAAGTTGGGGCATCACAAAGATCAGCACACTCAGTACCATTCCCCCGGTCAGGGTCCTCACGAGCGGACTCTTCACCTTCCCCAGGGTGTGTTCCACCAGGTTGTTCATGCGGGTGAAATACAACGACACCAGACCGGTGAACAGGCCCAGCACCAGGTAGAAGGGAAAGTTGTTCAGCACGAAAGGTTCGCTGATGGTGAAGGAGAAGACCACCTGTTCGCCCAAAAGGAAGTAGGAGAGGGTGGCGGCGGTTACCGAAGAGAGGAGTAGGGGCACGATGGACCAGGTAGTAAGGTCGAGCATCAGTACCTCGAAGGTAAAGATCAAGGCCGCGATGGGAGCCTTGAAGATCCCTGCAATGGCCCCGGCGGCCCCGCAGCCCACCAGCAGCACCACCGATTTGTAGTTGAGCCTCAGCATCCGCCCGATGTTGGAACCGATGGACGATCCGGTAAGCACAATGGGAGCCTCCAGTCCCACCGATCCGCCCAGTCCCACCGTAATGGAACT
>SPBY01000685.1 GCA_004525825.1 Bacteroidia bacterium | reverse complement strand
GAAAAGCCTTCAGCCATATTTGGGTAATATTCATCCAATTACAAAACTAATGAAAATCTTTGAGTTGAAGGGTCAGGGCAGCTTGGGAAACTTGTCCCAGTCAGGTTCCCGTTTCTCCAGAAAAGCATTTTTGCCCTCCTGCGCCTCTTCAGTCATGTAGTAGAGCATGGTGGCATTGCCTGCCAGTTCCTGGATTCCGGCCTGACCATCAAGTTCTGCATTAAGCCCTGCCTTGATCATGCGAAGCGCAATGGGACTGTGTTTCATGATTTTTCTGCACCATTCCACGGTGGTATCCTCCAGCTGTTCCAGGGGAACTACCTTGTTCACCAGTCCCATTTCCAGGGCCTCCACTGCGCTGTACTGTTCACAAAGGAACCAGATTTCCCTGGCCTTTTTCTGTCCCACATGTCTGGCCAGAAATGAGGAACCGAAGCCAGCGTCAAAACTTCCTACCTTAGGACCGGTCTGGCCAAATATGGCATTGTCAGAAGCGATGGACAAATCGCATACCACATGAAGTACATGTCCCCCGCCAATGGCATAGCCGTTGACCATGGCGATCACCGGTTTGGGAAGGCTCCGGATCTGGCGTTGGACATCCAGCACATTAAGCCTGGGCACTCCATCTTTGCCAACATAGCCTGCAAAGCTCTTCACATTCTGGTCCCCGCCACTGCAGAAAGCCTTGTTTCCTTCACCGGTGAGGACGACCACCCTGATTTCGGGCATCTCCCGGCATAACACAAGGGCCTCGCCGATCTCCCGGGTGGTATCCGGGGTGAAGGCGTTGTAGTATCGCGGCCGGTTGATGGTGATCTTTCCAATGCCTTCAAATAACTCGAAACGAATCTCCTCAAACTCTCTGAGGCTAAGCCAGGTTCTCTTCTCCATCTGTAACAATAGGTTTTAGCTGAATAACTCCTTAAAGATACGACTATTTTCCCCGGAGGTAGTATCCACTTCCAGCACCGAAAAGCGGGCACCTTCACTGAAAAGCACCTCCAATTGTTCACCCAAACCGTCCAATCCATCCACCCTCATATAAGTCCTGCCAAAGGACTGGGAAAGCAATTCAAGAGATACAGGGTGATGGGTTACACTGAATTCCTCGAAGAACTCCATTCGGCCAGGTCCGTCCAGCAAACGAAAGATCCCCCCACCCCCATCGTTCATCACAACAATCTTCAGGTTTTTGGGAAAATTCCTGTTCCACAATGCATTGGAATCATATACAAAACTAAGGTCACCCACCAGCAGCAGGTGTGGGGCACTGGAAACCATGGCCGCTCCCACTGCGGTGGAAACCGATCCGTCAATTCCAGAGGTACCTCTGTTGGAATAATAATTCAGTCCGGAACGGGCTCGGATCAACTGAGAATTGCGGATGGTGGTACTGTTACCCAGATGAACCACCGTACCCTCCGGGACCCTTTCCAGGATCTTATGCACAGCCACCAGGTTGCAATAGGGTGCTGACTCCAGGTAAACTGAAGCACGTAAGTATTCCCTTTCCTCCAGAGCAAGCCAGCTAAGCTGATAAAGATTCTTCACTTCCTTGTCCAAATTCCTGCCCATGGCCACAAGCCACTCCCTGACTGAAGCACCCTCGGGAATCACCAGAATTTCTGCCTTCTCCAGGGAGTTCACAAACAGCTTCATCCTTTTGGACACCATTTGTAGCCCGAAGGCGATTACCACATCGGGTACGAGTTCCTTTAACTCATCCGTCTTGGCCCCGGCCAGAACCAGTTCGGGGACGGAAATAAACTTCTCAGAGTGCAGGTTGGATATATTCTCGGCCACCACAACCACCTGTCCCCGGTTCAGAAGTTCTTCCAGGGCAGGGCAAATCTCTTCAGAGCCTGAGCCCATGCCTGCAAGGATCAATACCTTTTTTCCCGACAGATCCGCTTGCACCGGAGAAAGGTCCGCCCCAGGCAGTACCTCGTTTGATTTGCCCTTGTCATTCCCCCGGGAAAGCGACGGTCCGGGAAGGGGCACATAAAGGGGTTCGGTGAGCGGAAGGTTCACATGAACCGGTCCCCGGGGACCCCGCATGGCCTCTTTCAGCAGTTCCTCCACCGCAAGAAGGCCCATTTGCAAATCCTCCGGGGTCCTTACCTGGACCGGAAACTCAAAAAAACCCTTGGAATAGTTAAAATAGGGGGCGCGCTGATCG
>SPBY01000680.1 GCA_004525825.1 Bacteroidia bacterium | reverse complement strand
TTTACCAGGATATCGATGGGACCCACTTCGCTTTCGATGACAGGAATGGTAGTTTCCACAGCCTCCTCGTCGGTCACATCCAGAACATAGGTTTGGATGTTTATTCCCATTGCCGAATATCTGGTCCTTGCCATTTCCAGTTTATCGGCAAATACATCGTTGATGACAATGCTTGCACCTGCATTGGCCAGGGCCTTTGCGATGGCCATTCCCAGTCCATGGGTACCCCCGGTCACCAGGGCGGTTTTACCAGAAAGGTCAAATAATTCTGTTGACATGCTAATGTTTTTAGCGTATTTCATTGGGTTGGATCACATCCATATCCCCGTAATCAAGATTCTCACCGGCCATTCCCCAGATGAAAATGTAGTTGCTGGTTCCGGCTGCCGAGTGAATGGACCATGGGGGAGAGATGACGGCCTGTTCATTTTGCATCCATATGTGCCTGGTCTCCTTGGGATCTCCCATGAAATGACAGACGGCCTGACCTTCTGGAACCTCAAAATAGAAATAGGCTTCCATCCTGCGGTCGTGAAGGTGTGGTGGCATGGTGTTCCATACACTTCCCGGTTTCAACTCGGTCATTCCCATCTGCAGCTGGCAGGTTTCCACCACGGAATTGATCAGGAGCTTGTTGATTTTGCGGGCATTGGACTGCTCCATGGCACCCATCTCAGCCACTTCAGCATCGTCCAGGGTCACCCGTTTACAGGGGAAAGCCCGGTGCGCCGGAGCCGAGTTGAAATAGAGGCGAGCAGGTTTTTGTTTCTCCTTGCTGATCATGGTGATTTTTTTGGACCCGGCTCCTATATAGAGAGCATCCTTGAATCCGAGTTCAAAGTCGCTATCGTCCACCCGGACCATGGCATCCCCACCCACATTGATGATCCCCAGCTCCCGGCGGTCGCAAAAATGAGATGATTTCAGGGGATCAATGGTGCCTAGTTCCAGCTCAGTATCCGGTACGGCCCCTCCCACAATGTAGCGGTCGTTCATGGAGTAGACCATGTTGATTTCTCCCGGTACCATTACGGTTTCCACCAGGAATTCTTTTCTCAACCTTTCTGTCCCGTATTCTAAAGCGTCGTTTGGGTGATTGGAGTACCTTACTTCGTAGTTAATTGCCATAGTTATCTGGTTTTTTCTGAATGACTGAACTCTCCCGGATGATCAGTTCCGGTTCCAGTATAAGCTGTTCACAGCTGGCAGATATCCTGCCTTCTTCTTCACACTTGAGAAACATTTCTGCCACCAGGCTGCCCATTTCTGCTCCCCTCTGGTCCACCGTTGTCAGGGGAGGGTCAATGAAGGCAGTAAAGGGTTCATTGGCAAAGCCGGTAATGCCCAGGTCGCCAGGGACATTGAGTCCTGCCTTCCTGGCAGCCTGCATGACTCCCAGGGCAGCGAAATCACCGGCGCAGAAAAAGGCATCGGGTTTCATCTTTGAGCTGCTTCTGAATGCTGACTCTCCGTCCTCCTGCACCAGGCTTGTTTCCATGATCCAGGAAGGATGGACATCAATTCCGGCCTCATGCATGGCCTGGAGGTATCCTTCTTTCCTGCCCCTGTATATGTTGATCCGCTCCGCACCTGCCACATGCATTATCCTTCTGTATCCTTGTTCAAGCAGGTGATTGACGCTCAGGTAGGCCCCCAGCCTGTCGTCCACCACCACCGATCCGGTTTGAATGCCTGAGGCAGCCCGGTCGAAAAAGAAAAGACGGATGCCCCGCTCGGTGAGTGCCCTGATATGCTCATAGTCGAAAGTCTCCATGGAGATGGAGAGCATCACCGCATCCACCCTGGCATTGACCAGGGTCTGGATGGCTGAGACCTCATTCCCCAGTTTTTCGTGTGTCTGGCAGATCATCAGGTGGTAGCCCGAGGCAGCCAGCAACTCCTCCATGCCACCGATCACACTGGAAAAGAAATTCCTGTTGATCCTTGGCACAATCACCCCTACCGTTTTACTGCTTCCTTTCCTTAAGGAGGAGGCCACCACATTGGGCTGGTAATTGTGCAGCGCCGCCACTTTCTTCACCGCCTCCCTGGTCGATAAACTAATCCGGGGATGATCCGTGAGTGCACGTGATACCGTGGAAGCGGAAACATTTAGTTCCCGCGCAATATCGTGGATGGTGGTGTGCTGTTTTTTCATCTGAAAGACCAAAGTTACAAAAAGTGTACAATCGATTGCACAAACCT
>SPBY01000644.1 GCA_004525825.1 Bacteroidia bacterium | reverse complement strand
GTTCATCCAGTATCTCACGCGCTTGTTCTCCCTCTCTGATTATTGCCATGGTAATTGTTTTTTAAAAATTCAGTTTTGACAGGGCGTCCCCCAATTCCATATACTTCCTGAACCTTTCCTGGTACACTTGTCCCTTTTCCGGATCTGGTAAGAGGCTTTGGAAATTGAAGTCCAGTGTCTTGTGTATCTCTTCAATGCTTGAGCCCTTGTCCAGACGCATACGAACCAGGCAATAGAGTCCCCAGGAGGATGCTTCGGTCTCCTCAAATATTTGAACAGGTTTCTGCAACACGTCAGATACAATCTGACATAGTACCAGGTTTTGAGAGGCCCCACCGCTTAAAATGATCTGTTTGACGGCCACTCCACTGTGCTCTATTAATTCGATGTTCATACGAATTTCAAAGGCAACAGATTCCATGATTGCCCTTAGAAAATGAATACGTTGGTGGGTCAGGTTCAGGCCATAGAAACCACCGGATAGTCCGGGATTCCATCGGGGAGAACCTGCTCCCGAGAAATAGGGAAGGGCCACCAACCCAGAAGCTCCCGGTGGAATGTGATCGGCGGCTTCCAGTGAATCTTCATAGGAGTATTCTGATTCATCCAGTTGCTCATGGTACCATTTCACCAGGCTACCGGTATTCCAGATGGGGGGTTCATATTCCCATTTCCCCGGAACAGCAGCACAATTGAGAATGATGTTTCCTTCATCGATGTGTACCGGATGGGGAATAGTCATTGATAGGGCCGAGGATGTGCCAATCCCAATGCTGACACTTCCTTCTTCAAAGGCGCCGACTCCAATGGCAGCGGCCTGCTGGTCGCCGGCACCTGCGAAAATCCGGACTTTCGTTTGCAATCCGAACTGCTTTGCCACTTCCGGAGCTATTTCTCCGATTTCCTGACCTGCTTCGTACAGATCTGGCAGTTTTTCCTCCTTTATATCAAAGCGATTCAAGATTTCCTTCGACCATGCTCTTTTTGATACCTGAAGCATACAGGTTCTCGATGCCATACTCACATCGGTGCAGGCCTTCCCCGACATTCTCGATTGTATGTAGTCGACAGCCTGTAGAAACTTATAGCAAGAATGGAAGATATGAGACTGGTGTTCTTTGAGCCATAGAATCTTCGAAAGCGACCAGGCAGGATTATGCACTAATCCGGTTTCCCGATAAATGAAATCTTCCCCGAGTTCTTTGAGAATCAGGTCAGCCTGTTCCGAGGTCCTCATATCAAGCCAGGTGATCAAATTAGCCATGGGTAAGAACTGGGCATCCACCGGAACAATTCCTTCCCGCTGACCTGTTACCGATACTGCCAGTATCTCATTTCTGAGAGCTTCCGGAAGATTTCTGAACATCTCCTTAATTGCATCCCACCAGGCATGGGCATCCTGCTCCACGTATCCTGGCTCAGGATAGAGGCAGGGGTTTTCAGCTTGCCTTATTTCCTGGATATGCCCCGAAAGATCAAAGATAGTCAGCCGAATACTGCCGGTGCCCAGATCAATAATTGCCAGATATGTTCCCTTATACTTCGACATATTCTATCCCAAGTATTTCACACAATAGCTGCCATTTCCGGAGTTGATTTCCCATGAGCATGGCCTGATGATGCGATCCTCCTGCCTTGAGCCAAGCTGTGTTGGCATTCCTGACCCCACTGTCGGGACTAAAATGGAAATAGGGCATCTCTATGTTTGGATGCTCTTCTGTATCAAGGACCTTTCCTTTCATGGCCACAAGCCTGAAATGATCTCCCTTCAGCGGGACAAGGGAAGTAATGGTTGCCTCCCCGGGTTCGACCATAAATACGGGTGTGGGTGGATTATCGAGGTTGCCAATGCCCAATTCTCTATGGGCCAACCGGATGGATTTATCTTTTCTGGCGAATTTCCAGTTGCCCTCTCCCATGTGACTCATAAGCATGGAATCACGTTTAAAATCCATCGCATACATTTCGGTGAAGTTAGCCATCCCACACAGGATATTGCCCGCGCAGACCAGGGTAGTGGAATTTACATCTCCTTCAGCACCATAACCATATCCTTTGGCCATCAGGTTTGATGCTGCAAGGAGTCCAATTTGTCTGAAGCGGCCATCTCCCTTGAATACATCAAAATTCGCAGAATACCCAGCGTAATCACCCAACTCAAGGATCTTCTCAAAGGCGAGCATGATCTTCACTGCATGCTCATGGTTTTCCGGCGGGAGGTCTTTATCGATGGTGTATACCTTCCTATCCTCTTCCAGCTGAGCATTTATCTCCTGCTCAGTCAGGTTTTCCATGTGGCGATGCACATCCCCCATTCGTTCCTCTCTTATTTCAGGACCCACGACCCTCATCAATGCCGAGAAATCTGTGATGGTATCATGCATCCCGTTCATCTT
>SPBY01000657.1 GCA_004525825.1 Bacteroidia bacterium | reverse complement strand
GCTTACACAATTCTCCAAGAACCGGATATTTTTCTTCCTCATCGGATTTGAAGAAATGCAGGATGGCTCGAATGGAATCCAGGCTTTTAACCAGTCCAAACAACTCCTCGGTGAGCAGGTAGGCTCCCTCCACTTCGGCCTTTTTCAGAGCCTCGCTGTTATCAATGAAATGTTGAATGGGAAATTCCTCTTCTAGCTGAGAAATCTTAAGGAACTCTTCCACCAGCTTCAGCTCGTGCACTATGGCTTCATGATCGGTCAGGAAAGACATGCGGTCCACCCGCTCCCGGCCCGGATCAAACAGGCAGTGCGACTTTACCAGCTCCCGGATCCGGTCAAAACCGATTTTTGCTTCAAATTGTTCTGGGTAGATCAAATCAAGGTATTTTGCTCCTCAAAAGTAATAAAAAAGGCCTCTCCTCTTTGAAAAAAAAGTTAGCTTTATGTGCATAACATCAAACCTAAATTCTGCCATGACAAATAGAAAACTCAAGATGGGAATGGTGGGTGGAGGAACCGACGCATTTATTGGAGCCATTCACCGCCTCGCCGCTTTTATGGATAACCAGATTGAACTGGTTTGTGGCTGTTTCAGCGTGGACCCTAAAATTTCCAAAGAATCAGGCAAATTGTACTATCTGCCGGAAGACAGGGTGTATGAAACCTACCAGGAAATGTTTAAAAAAGAGGCACAACTTCCTGAAGGTGAACGCATGGACTTCGTTAGTATCGTCACCCCCAACTTTGTTCATTTCGACCCGGCCATGATGGCGCTTGACCATGGATTTCACGTGGTACTCGATAAACCCATCACCTTCACTTTAGACGAGGCTCTCAGACTAAAGGAGAAGATCAATGAGACCGGATTGACCTTTGCCCTGACCCATACCTATTCGGGTTACCCGGCAGTGAAACATGCCAGGCAAATGGTGGCCGCCGGGGCCTTCGGCAAAATCCGTAAAGTGTATGTGGAATACCCGCAAGGATGGCTTTCCTCGAAACTGGAGGATACCGGGAATCCCCAGGCAAGCTGGCGTACCGACCCCAAACGTTCAGGGAAGGCTGGTAGCATGGGTGATATCGGCACCCATGCCCACCACCTGGCCGAATACATTACGGGCTTAAAAGTCACCGAACTTTGTGCCGAGCTCAATGTCTTTGTTCCCAAGCGTTTATTGGACGACGACGGTTCAGTGCTTATGCGTTTTGACAATGGGGCCAAGGGAATATTAATGGCTACCCAGATTGCGGCCGGTGAAGAAAATGCCATCAGAATCAGGGTGTATGGAGAAAAGGGAGGACTGGATTGGGCACAAATGGAACCCAATTCCTTAATTCTTAAATGGTTGGATGCACCCATGCAGGTACTACGGGTGGGAACGAGCATGGGCAGTGATATTGCAGCTCATAATACCCGTACTCCCGGAGGGCATCCTGAAGGTTACCTGGAGGCCTTTGCCAATATTTACCGGAATTTCAGTCTGACTGTCAGGGCCCGGGCGAATGGAGAAGAACCCACCGCCGAGATGCTCGATTTCCCGGGTGTGGAAGATGGTATTCGTGGAATGCAGTTCATCGATACTGTGGTGAGTGCAGGATACAATGACCGGGTGAAATGGGTGAAATTCGGGGAAGTATAAAGCCTAAGTAAGAAGGCACAGGAATTTATGGAATACGGATTTATTTTTGATATGGATGGCGTGGTCATCGACAGCAATCCATACCATAAAATCGCATGGGGAAAATTCCTTAAGGGCAAAGGAATTCCCTGCGACGAGCAGTTTTTCGACAATGTACTCTCTGGAAGAACAGGTCCCACCTCATTGAAAATCATCTTTGGCGATGAACTTCAGAATGATCTTCTTGAGGAATACCTGGCAGAGGTGGATGAGAATTACCAGAATATTCTCCGCCGGAGTGAGGATGTGAAACCCATCCCAGGTCTGTATGAATTTCTTGAATCCATCAGGGCAAATGGGCACCGGCTGGGACTGGCCACTTCGGCACCCCCTTTGAACATAGAGCTGGGACTGGAAAAGTTAAAGCTGGAAGGTGTCTTCGAGGTGGTGATAGGGAAAGTGGATGTGTTACACGGGAAGCCCCATCCCGAGGTCTACCTCACCACGGTGGAACGCCTGGGCCTTCCCCTTGAAAGGTGCATTGTATTCGAAGATTCAAAAGCCGGGATACAAAGTGCCCTGAGCGCAGGCATGCCCGTGGTGGGTATTGCCAGCGGACACAGCAAAGAGGACTTACTGAAGGAGGGTGTTTCGCTGGCAGTGGATGATTTTAGAGATCTCAGTCTC
>SPBY01000115.1 GCA_004525825.1 Bacteroidia bacterium | reverse complement strand
TGGCTGCTGGATGGCAAAAGGTGGCCGCAAATCAACTGATGCAGGCTACTATTTTCACCTGGAACCTGAAAAGAGCTTCCTGGCAGCGGGAGTCTGGATGCCACCCAAGGAGCAACTCAGCCTGATCCGTCAGGAGATCGTCTTCAATCCGGATGCATACCTGGAAGTGATCAACGATCCCCTGCTCAAAGAAAAATATGAACGGGGTGGAAAGGAGGACATGCTGACAAAGGGACCTGCAGGCTTCTCCAAGGATTTTATCCACCTGGAAGAAATTAAATACAAACATTATATCTACGCCAGGAATTTCAGCGATGCCGAAATTCTGGACGCCAGTTTGCCCCACATGGCGGTGGAGAATTACAGGGGACTCTATCCCCTGGTGAACTACCTGAACCAAGCCATGTCTTTCGCAGGAAATCTCTAAGTGTGACAAATGTTACAGTGGAAGTGTAAGAAAGCCCTTACATTTGCGACAGATTCCAAACAGGAAGACGAATAAACACTAAAAGAAATACAAAGATGAAACTGGAACATTTAACAGACGAGACTTTTAAAAAGAAAATCTTCAATTACGAGAACAACAAGGAATGGAAATTTGAAGGAGAAATTCCGGCCATTATCGATTTTTATGCCGATTGGTGCGGACCCTGTAAGACCATTGCCCCCATCCTTGAGGAGCTGAAAGAAGAGTATGGAGACAAGCTGGATATTTTTAAGGTGAACACCGAAGAGCAGCGCGAACTCTCTTCAGTTTTTGGAATCCAGAGCATTCCGTCCCTGCTGTTCATCCCCAAGGAGGGTCAGCCTCAGATGGCCATGGGTGCCCTGCCAAAGGAGACCTTCAAGCAGGCCATCTCAGAAGTATTAAGTGTAGCCATATAAACATAAACCTGGTCATATCCGACCATAAACGAAGTTGTCATGAAAAAGATTTTATTTAGCATAAGCGCCGCAGCCCTTCTTGCCTTCTCGTGCACCAATGGTACAGCCGGCAATCGGGACAGCCAGGTACAGGAAGCCCCTGAAGTGAAGTTGACCAGCGATGCAACTACCGGAGATAACCAGAAAAAGGGAGAAGGCAAACCTGTTCATCTGAACAAACAGGACTTTCTTGATAAGGTCATGAATTACGAGAAAAACCAGACAGAATGGGTCTACGAGGGAGATTTACCTGCCCTGATCGATTTTTACGCCGATTGGTGTGGACCATGCCGCCAGGCTGCTCCGGTACTGGAAGAATTGGCCAAAGAGTACGAAGGCAAGATCCATATCTACAAAATAGATACCGATAAAGAAAAGGAACTGGCATCCGTTTTTGGCATCCAGGGCATTCCTGCCTTCCTTTTTGTACCACAGAATGGGAAGCCTACCATGAGCAGTGGCATCGCCAGGACTCCGGAAGAGACCAAGGCTATGTTTAAGCAGATGATAGATGAAATCCTCCTGGGAAAGGAGAAAAGCAATAGTTAGTTTGGAAGTAGTAGTTAGGAAAAGAGCCGGTGCATTGCTGCCCGGCTCTTTTTTATGGATAACTTTGTCATCCAAAATAAATCTGAAATGCGACACGAAAGATCCCACACTAAAATTATTGCCACCATTGGTCCTGTCACCCGCAACAAAGAGACCCTGGCCCAGATGATCCATGAAGGAGTCGATGTATGCAGAATAAACCTCTCACACGACACACACTCGGAGCACCTGAAAACCATCCGCTTCATACGCGAACTTAATGAGGAACTAGGATCCAGCGTGGCCATTCTGGGGGATCTCCAGGGACCTAAACTTCGCGTGGGCGACATGGAGGACGATAAGGTGGATCTGGAAGACGGACAGGAGTTTTCATTTGTAACTGTGCCCTGCACCGGAACCAGCGAGAAGGCCTACCTCAGCTATGAAAAATTACCGGCCGATGTGGCTGTTGGAGAGCGCATACTGGTGGACGACGGCAGACTGATCTTCGAGGTGATCTCTTCCAACCGCAAAGATTCTGTGAAGACCAGGGTCATCGCAGGCGGACGCCTTTCCAGCAAAAAGGGGGTAAACCTTCCACATACCAAAATTTCCCAGCCCAGCCTGACTGAGAAGGACCGGGCCGATGCCAAGTTTCTCCTGGATCATGATGTGGACTGGATCGCACTCTCTTTTGTCAGAAAGAAAAAAGACATACTGGACCTGAGAAAAATGGTGGATGCCCATCCAAACCATGCCAGGATCATTGCAAAAATAGAGAAACCCGAAGCCCTGAAGGAGATTGACGGGATCATCGATGCCGCCGATGCCATCATGGTGGCACGCGGGGATCTGGGTGTCGAAGTGGATTTCCATAGGGTACCGCTCATCCAGAAGAACATCATCAAGCTTTGCCAGGCGAAACCAAAACCGGTGATTGTGGCCACCCAGATGATGGAAAGCATGATCACCAATCCCACGCCCACCCGGGCTGAAGCCAATGATGTGGCCAACGCTGTGCTGGACGGAGCCGATACGTTAATGCTGAGCGGTGAAACCTCGGTGGGAAAGTATCCGGTTCAGACCATCATCAACATGCAGCTGATCATCGACTCCACCGAAACCGAAGAGTACATTTACCACCGCGAACACCTTCCAAAGTTTGATGCGCCAAGCTTTGAGGCCGCTGCCATTTGCTACAACGCGGTCCAGCTTGCCAAGCTGGTCAATGCAGCCGCCATTGTCACTCTGACCTACTCAGGATTCACCGCCATTCAGATCAGTTCACACCGGCCCAAAGCGCCCATATTTACCTTTACGATGAACAGGGACCTGATCAATGACCTTTCGCTGGTGTGGGGGGTGCGAACCTTCTATTTTGGAGAGTGCAATGACATCAACGATTACATCGTTTATACAGAAGAGTTCCTGGTAAGCAAGAATCTGCTGCAGAAGGGCGATCTGGTGGTTCATGTGGGCAGTATCCCCATTCTCGAAAAGGGGAAGACCAACATGTTGAAACTGACCAGGGTAAGCTGATATTTGTTGAAAATCCCCATCGATATATGGATTGGCAAGGCAGAAGAGAACTGGCTCCATACACTGTATTCTCATGCCAAGGAACTGTTTCACTCCACCTTCCTTCCCTCGCACGACCACAGTCACCACCTGCGTGTCTGGAACATATCTAAAAAGCTGCTGAAAGAAATCGCCACTACTAACTCCTCCCTCTCCCCGGCGCTGGTAGAAGGGGTAATGATTGCCGCATTTTTTCACGACCTGGGCATGGCGGAATCGACCCGGGAGGATCACGGCAGGCTGGGAAAGGAACTTTGCCGTTCGTGGTTTTCAGAAAGTGGCCACCTGCCCCCTCCTGAATTTGACAGGATCCTGGAAGCCATTGAAATGCACGATCGCAAGGAAGCCCGGTATAATCCGGATACGGAGACAGGAACTTCCCCAGGAATTCTTGGGATTCTCTCCGCGGCCGACGACCTGGAAGCCATGGGCGTAATTGGTATCTACAGGTACGCCGAGATCTACCTCCTCCGGGGCATTCCCCTGGAAGATCTGGGAAGGCGCATCCTTGAGAATGCAGAACTCAGGTTCCTGAACCTAAATTCGTCCGGCATAGCAACAAGGGTCATTGGAGAGTACCGGAAGCAGTATGAGGAGCTCTGCCGGTTTTATAATCTGTACAACAGGCAAGTGAAGGAATTGGATAGACCCGATGAGAATCTTGAAGGCCAGTTGGGAGTGATTAACTATATTCGTAGCCAGAGCATGACCCATAAGGTCCGCCCGGAAGATCTGTACAGGATGAGTGAAGAAGAAGGAGCGGATCTTAAGGTAAGTGGATTTTTTAGAAAACTCAAAATTGAACTGGAGAAAGAACGTGTGTAAGCATATCAGCAAGGATGTCCTGGTCCTGGCGACCATGTTGGCCGGAACCTTCATGCCCCTGGCCGCCCAGGTGGAACTCAGGTATGAGCAAAATGAGACAGTGACCTGGGAGGAAGCCATTGAGATGTACCGCTGGCTCGATGAACAATACGACGATGCCAGGCTCATGGAAGTGGGCAGCACCGATGCGGGCAGACCGCTCCACCTCTTTATCATTGACCGCGACCGGAAATTTGAGCCGGAAGCAGCAAAGAACTCGGGCAAGAGCATCCTTTTCATCAACAACGGGATCCATCCGGGAGAACCCTGCGGGGTGGACGCAAGTTTAAAACTGGCCCGGGACCTCCTTTCGGGAGAGGATAGCTATAGCTCCTACCTCGACAATACCGTGGTGCTTATTGTGCCCATTCTGAACGTGGGAGGAGCACTCATGCGCAGCGCTTATAACAGGGCCAATCAGAACGGTCCGGTGGAACAAGGCTTCAGGGGCAATGCCAGGAACCTGGATCTCAACAGGGATTTTATCAAACTCGATTCACGAAACACCAGGTCCCTGGTTCCGGTCATCCGAAGTTGGGATCCCCACATCATTGTGGATACACACACGTCCAACGGTTCGGACTACCCCTACACCATCACCCTGATCCACAGCCACGCCCAACGGCACGAAGCTTCCCAGGCCAGGTTCATTGACTCCACCCTGATTCCCTCCCTGTTTAAAGGGATGGAGACTTCCCCCTATGAAATGAGTCCCTATGTATGGAGCAGAAACAGATCACCTGAAGAGGGAATCCTGGCATTTATGGACTATCCCCGGTATACTTCGGGATATGCAAGTCTGTTCAATACCATAGCCTTTACGGTAGAAACACATATGTTCAAGCCCTTCGGGGACCGGGTGCTCTCCACCTGGTACTTTCTCAGGGAGACCCTGAAATTCAGCGGACTCCACAGCGCTGAGCTGAGTGAAATAAAAAAAAGGGCCTGGGAGGAGAAGTTGAACCGCGATGAGTTTACACTGCAGTGGACACTTGACGACTCCCGCTATGATATGATCCCCTTTAAGGGATACCAGGTGAAGGAGAAGGAGAGCAAGGTAAGCGGTCTTACCCGCTACTACTACGACCGGGAGGAGACCTGGGAAAAAGAGATTCCTTATTACAAATATTTCAAAGCGGTAAGCACGGTGGATGTACCGGAGTACTATGTACTTCCTTCAGCCTGGTCACAGGTGGTGGAAAGGCTGCAATTGAACGGGGTTACTTTGTTCCCCCTTGACTCTGACAGCATCGTGGAGGCCGGGGTATATTACATTGACTCCTATGAGACGGACAGACAAGCCTATAACGGTCATTACCGCCATTCGGATGTAAAAGTAAGAAAGCATACAGAATCCATCCAATTGTTGGCCGGCGATTACCTCATCCCTGTCAGGCAGCCGGCCATAGAATACCTGGTGCAGACTCTGGAGCCGGAAGGATATGACTCCTTCTTCAGCTGGAATTTTTTCGATGAAATCCTCTTCAGAAACGAATACTTTTCGCCCTACATCTTCGAGGAAAGTGCCGAAAAGCTGCTCCAGGAGGACCCCGAACTGAGGAAAGCATTCCAGGAAAAGAGAAAGGACGATCCTGCTTTTGCTAAGAATGCCTATCTGCAGCTCAGTTTTATCTATGAAAGATCGCACTGGTCGGAACCCACCTACATGCGCTACCCGGTGTACCGCTTAAGCAAGTAATTCCTCTGCATCCCCATGTGTGTGGATCTGTGAAAAAATCCCTATTATTGCAAAGTCAGAGCTTCGGCTTGTTATTGGTGTGCATATGAAGAAGTTTTTCCTTTCAGGGATCCTGATCTCTGTGGCCCTGCTGAATGCATGGGGAGTGGTCAGCCTCGACGATTTTCTCAGCAGGAAAGAGGTGAAGGAAGTAAGGGCCCTGAAAAATGAGCCTGGTTTTGAACGGGTCCTTGAGGTGATGATTGAACAGCCCATCGACCACCGCAATCCCGACGGGGGGACCTTTACACAACGAATCTACATATCCCATGTGGATCCTTCCAAACCAGTGGTCATGATCACTGCCGGCTACGATGCCAGTTACTACTATACTTCCGAAATCACCACAAAGCTCAAGTGCAACCAGCTGATGGTGGAACACAGGTATTTCGGACGGAGTCGGCCCGACAGCATCCAGTGGCAATACCTCGATACCTGGCAGGCTGCCTCTGACCACCACAGGATTGTGGAAATGTTCAAGGAAATCTACCCTGAACAATGGATTTCCACAGGGATCAGCAAAGGGGGACAAACCGTCATATATCACAGCTACTATTACCCCGAGGACGTGGACGTGAGGGTTCCCTATGTGGCTCCCCTGAACTTTGGACTGGAGGATGAACGCATTTACTCCTTTCTCGACCAGGTCGGGACTGCACGCGAGCGCAGGAAAATCAAAAACTTTCAAAAGATGGCCCTGAAGTTCCAGGAGCTTTACATGCCTGCATTTAAAGCTTTCTCAGAGGAGAAGGAGTACACCTATAAGCTGGCCGGAGGAGTGGAAAAGGCCTATGAATATTGCGTGCTGGAGTACTCATTTGCTTACTGGCAGTGGAGCTACGTATCCATGAACATGATCCCAGGACGCAATGCAAGCCCGGAAGAGGTAGTGGCTCACATGAACCGTGTGGGAGGATTCGACTATTTTTCTGACGAATCCATCCTTGAATTAAGACCCTTTTTCTACCAGGCCCTCACCGAAATGGGTTATTATGGATATGATCTGAATGCCTTCCAAAAGTACCTGAAACACGTGGACAATCCGGTTTTTACCTTTACCCTTTCCAAAGAGATGGAAGCCCCCTTCAATGAAGAGCTTTCCATAAAACTACAGGAATTCGTCACCGAAGAAGCAGATAATTTCATCTACATCTACGGGGAATACGATACCTGGTCAGCCACCGCGGTCAGCCATACCGGCACCACCAATTCAAAGATATTTGTCAAAGAGGCTGGATCGCACCGGACCAGGATCAGCAACATGCCGGAAGAACAAAAAGCAGAGGTATACAGTACCCTGAATTCCTTTCTTCAATAACTTACTTTCGCTCGCTTTTGCGAGCCTTTTTTCCATACCTAAGCATGGCCCCCTCAAACTCAGCCAGAAAACTATCAAAACTGAATCTTCGTCCGTGGGCCGGGTAAAGCATTTTAGCTTGCAAGTCACGGATGAGTTCCCAGCTTCGGAGCAGAGCGCTCAGGTCTTCTGCAAAGGGAGGAAAGTGCTGCTTCCCTTCCAGACCAAAAATGGTATCTCCGCCAATCAACTCACCCCCACTCATCAGAACCACCATGGATCCACGGGTGTGACCGGGAGTATGGATTACCTTTCCGGGGAATCCGAACTCCTCCAGGTCAAAGGAATCGGTGACCACCAGGTCCGGTTCTGCGCCGGGAAAGGAGCCAATGCGCCGGGCAAAAATTCTTCCCATCCAAACCAGGATCTTTGCCTTCCATCGGGTGCCTGCCGGAATGGGTGTCTTTCCTTCTCGGAGCCTGGCCTCCTCCGACTGGTGTACCATAATCTTGCAGTCGCTTAGCTCTTTCAGTCTTTGGGCCGAGCCGGCATGATCGAAGTGTACATGGGTAAGAATCAGGAGCTTCAGCATCTCCGGCTCCAGTCCCAATCTCTTAAGAAGTTTCAGGATTGTATCTTCTGATCCCTTGTTGCCACTGTCCACCAGGATCGCTTCACCCGGTCTGAAGATCAGATAAGCGGCCACATTGCTCAGGCCCAGGCGGTGAATCGTATAAGAATCCTGAGCCACTATTTCACGGGGAAGTCCATCACCTTCTCTCCCTCCATGTATGCTTCCAGGCGATCGTCGATGGCTACCGGACCCACCCCTGCAGGTGTTCCAGTAAAGATCAGGTCGCCGGTTTTCAGAGTCATGAAACGGGAGACGTAGGAGATGATTTTTTCAAAACTGAAAATCATGAGCGAAGTATTGCCATCCTGCACGGTTTTCCCATTCAGGTCCAGGCGAAAAGAGAGATTGTGCAAATCTTTGAACTTTTCCACCGGGAAGAACTCGCTTACGGGTGCCGAATAATCAAATCCCTTGGCAATCTCCCAGGGAAGTCCCTTTTTCTTCTGTTCGTCCTGCAGGTCGCGTGCCGTGAAATCCACACCCAGACCCACCTTATTGAAGTAGCGTCCGTCATACTTTTCCTCAATGCTTCTTCCCAGTTTGCTGATGCGAATGACCACTTCAAGTTCGTGGTGCACATCCCTGGAAAATCCGGGATAGAAAAAGGGACGATTGGAGATCACCAGGGCAGAATCGGGTTTCATAAAGAATA
>SPBY01000364.1 GCA_004525825.1 Bacteroidia bacterium | reverse complement strand
TACCTGATCGATAAAACTTATGGGGGCTGGTACAACAATGCGACCGATACCTATCCGGAAACCGTGGATCAGCAAAAAAGCCATATCTGGAAGACCACCTATCACAATGCCAGAGGCATGGTCAACTGCATACACATGCTCCGCAAGTCTCTTGAATCCCACTAAAACTATGATAATCATTAACTTACTAAGGTATTAACCCACTATCCTTCTCATGATTATTATCCACAACTACTTCGCGGCCATATCCCTTACCATCGTGGCCATGATTGCCTGGGGGTCCTGGGCCAACACGCAAAAAATCGCGGAAAAAAACTGGCGTTTTGAACTCTATTACTGGGACAAGGTGATCGGGATAGTCTTAATGTCCCTGATCGGGGCCTTTACCATCGGAAGCCTGGGCCACGAGGGTCGAAGCTTTCTGGCCGATATCTCCCAGGCCAACACACAAAGCATCTTCCAGGCCATGCTGGGAGGCCTGCTCTGGAATGCAGGGAACCTGCTGTTGGTGGCAGCCATTGCCACAGCGGGTATATCGGTGGCCTTTCCCATCGGGGGAGGAATTGCCTGGATTGTGGGGATCATGTTCAATTACATGGTGATCCTGATGGACGACAAGGTTCCTTCGGAAAAGCCTTTGCTCTTGTGGATTGGAGTGGCAGTGATCATCATCGCCATCTTTCTGAACGGGAAAGCATACCGTGGACTTTCCAAGGTGAAACAAAAACCATCCTTGCGAGGAATCATGCTTTCGGTGATTGGCGGATTATTCATCGCCTTCTTCTACGGATTTGTAGCCAAATCACTGGACGGCCAGTTTGTATCCGGAGGTACGGGCAACCTCACTCCTTCCACCGCCATTATTTTCTTTACAATGGGAGTGATAATCTGTACCGTCCTCTTCTTCCTCTTCATCATGAAGCCCTTTAAAGTGGGGGTTCCCGGCACCTTCAAAGAGTATTTCGGAGGAGGTGTAAAGAACCATACAGCCGGAATCCTCGGAGGCATGATCTGGTGTACCGGGATGGTCACCAGCTTTATGGCCGTGGGTGCGGCCAACCCGGCCATCGCCTATGCCCTGAGCAATGCAGCCCCGGTGGTGGCCGTACTCTGGGGATTGTTTGTCTGGAAAGAGTTTAAAGGAGCACCCAAGGGCACCAACGGACTGCTCACAGGCATGTTCCTGCTTTACCTGGTGGGCCTGGTACTGATCACCGCTTCCAATGCCTGATCATCATGAAACTGGGAATCAGTAGTTATACCTATACCTGGTCGGTGGGGGTGCCTGGATCGGAACCCAAAAAGCCCTGGGATGAACTGATGCTCGTAAATAAAGCAGCAGAACTGGGAGTGGATTGCCTCCAGATCGCAGACAATCTCCCCCTCCACCTCATGGATGAGAAGAGACTCCTGGCCCTAAAACAGAGGGCCGCGGAGGCCGGCATTGATCTGGAAGTGGGGGCCCGTTGCATGACTGCTGACATGCTGCTCCGCTACCTGGAGATTGCTGAGCTGCTGAATTCACCCATCCTTCGTTTTGTGATAGATGGTCCGGATTTTGCACCCAACGTGGAAGAGGTGACCGGCATTGTCAGATCTGCCGTTCCGGAACTGGAAAAACGGGGAATCCGCCTGGCCATAGAGAACCATGACCGGCTTCAGGCCAGGGAGTTCCTGGATATCGTCCAGGGATCTCAAAGTGAACATGTGGGCATCTGCCTCGATTCGGTCAACTCCATGGGTGCCGGGGAAGGCATTGAGACCATTACCACCTTTCTGGCCCCTTATACTTTCAACCTGCACATCAAGGAATTTATTGTGGAGCGACATCCGCACATGATGGGATTCACCATTGAAGGACGACCGGTGGGTCAGGGACAGCTGCCCCTTGCATGGATGCTGGAGCAATTGGGCCCCCGGTGCCAGTCGGCCATTCTGGAATCGTGGACCCCTCCCGAGGAGACCCTGGAGAAGACCATGGCGAAGGAGACTGACTGGGCTGTTCAGAGCATTAAATACTTAAAAAGCAATTATTTTCAATAAACATCGACTTATGACAAAAGTATGCCTGGTGGGCGCCGGTGGAAAAATGGGCATGCGCCTCATGCACAACCTGAAAGACAAGCCAAACTACCAGATGTCCTACCTGGAAAACGGAGCTGCGGGCATTGAAAACCTGAAGAAGTTTAATATCACTCCGGCGGACGAGGATGCGGTGATCCCGGAAGCCGATATGGTGATCCTGGGGGTTCCCGATGTTATCCTGGGAAAGGTATCAGAACAAATTGTTCCCAAAATGAAACCGGGTTCTGCAGTGATCACCCTGGATCCGGCCTGTGCCCTGGCAGGCATGTTGATGCACCGCGACGATCTCACCTACTTTATCTCACACCCCTCCCACCCCAGTGTCTTTAACTGGGAACCCACCGAGAAAGCCCGGGCAGATTATTTTGGTGGCACATTGGCCAAACAGACCATTGTCTGTGCCCACTACAAGGGCAATGAGGGGCTCTATGAGGAGTCTGAAAAACTGGCCATGGCCATGTATGCTCCGGTGAGTAAATCCTTTAAGATCACCGCCGAGCAGATGGGATTGCTGGAGCCGGCCCTGGTAGAAACCCTCTGCTCCACCTTGCAGGTCATCGTGAAAGAAGGGCTCGACGAGGTAGTCAAACGAGGGGTGCCTTATGAGGCTGCCCGTGAGTTCCTGCTGGGCCACCTTAATATCCAGCTGGCTGTAATCTACCAGCAGATCCCGGGGGCGGTCTTTTCCGATGCCGCCAACAAAGCCATTGTCCGGGGCAAGCCCCTGCTAATCAATCCAGACTGGAAACAGGTGTTTGAGCCTGAGAATGTAATGGAACAAATTAAGGACATCACTGCATGATGTCAGCTAGGGGATAAAAGTTAGTAGATAGGAAAATAAATATTTCGACATGAAAAAACTGAGATTTGCCATATTCGGAACAGGATTCTGGTCCCAGTTCCAGCTGGGCGGGTGGCAGGAACTGGAGGGTGTGGAATGCGTGGCCCTTTTCAATCGTACCCTGAGCAAGGCCGAGGACCTGGCCAAGCGATTTGGGGTTCCCGCTGCTTACGATGATGCGGAAGCACTGATGAAAAACGAGGAACTGGACTTCATCGACATCATTACCGATGTGGACACCCATGCAGAGTTTACCGCACTGGGAGCGAAGTACGGAAAGGATGTGATTTGCCAGAAGCCCATGGCCCCAGATTTTGAGACCGCCAAAGAGATGATGGAGGTGACCAGAAAGGCAGGAGTCCGATACTACGTTCACGAGAACTACCGCTGGCAACCCCAGTTCAGAAGGTTGAAGCAAATTCTGGATGAAGGAATCATAGGGACACCCTTCCGGTGCCTTACCGGGTTCAACACTGCCTTCCCCGTATTCGAAACCCAACCCTTCCTGGCCACCCTGAAGAACTTTGCCCTCACCGACCAGGGATCCCACCAGTTTGATGTGCTGCGCTACCTCTTCGGGGAAGCACACTCCATCTACACCCAGATCCAGACCGTTAATCCCATCATCCAGGGAGAAGATGTGGCCACAAGCCTGCTTCGCATGAAGAGCGGGGTGGTATGCATCCAGGAAATCTCCTTCAGTTCACCGCTTGAAAAAGAAGTATTCCCACAGACCCTCCTGCTGATTGAAGGAGACATGGGAAGCATCCGCCTGGATGCAGATTTTCAGATCAGCATCACGGTGGGATCAGACACACAAAAGGAAGTGGTTACTATGAAAAAGTATCCCTGGCAGACCGATCGCCTGGTGCCCGAACCTCCCAGCATCGTGGACTGCAACCAGGATATTCTAATGGATATGCTTGGCAAAGGGAAGGCCGAAACCACCGGGGACGATAACTTTGAAACCGTGCGACTGGTCTGGGCTGCCTACGAATCGGCCAGGCAGAACAGGGTGATTGAAATAGGTAAGGATTTCTGATGGCTGAGACCCTACATGGATACCGCATCCTCCGCTCGGGGGACCTCAAAATGCTCTATAACAAGGGGGAGATCAGGCAAGTGTGCCTGGGCAGGGTCCAGGTGCTGAATGCCATTTATGCAGCTGTCCGTGACCAGAACTGGACCACCATTCCTTTCACCGTAGTGCAGGAGACCCTGGAAGAGGATCACGATGGATTTACCATTGAAATTGACTTGGAACATTCCTCGGATAAGGTCCTTTTCCGGGTTTCAATCTCCATCGAAGCGAAAGGCAACCAACTGACCGTTAATTATGAAGGGACCGTAGGAAGTTCTTTCCTCAGAAACCG
>SPBY01000166.1 GCA_004525825.1 Bacteroidia bacterium | reverse complement strand
TTTCTCTCCCTCCGGTTCTTCATCCAGTGATTTGGTCTTTTTTACTCCCTCCTGGGTTATATCAAAGATCCATGAAACAGTAATGGTGACAACAGCTCCCAGAATCAGGAGATAGATTACAATATCAATGGCCCAATCGGGGAGGCCCCAACGGGGAAAAATTATAGTGGTGGCTTCAAGAATAACAAATGCAGTTCCTGCATAAACCGCCAGAGATCTATGAACATTGCGTCTTTTTAATTCCTGCCAGAATCGGGATAATATGTTGGGTTTCCTAGGCATATAGTTTGCAGGATTTGTAGTCTGCAAGATACGTCCTGAAGCCTTACGAGCCAAACGGTTGTAACCTTTACTCCTATTTCCCGATTCAGAAATTCTTGAAGATGTTCCCCAGGATCTCGTCGGTGGTGACCTCACCGGTGATTTCACCCAGGAAGTGGAGTACTTCGCGGATGTCCTGGGCCAGCAGGTCGGAGGGCAGGGCAGAGGTGAGCCCTTCGGATACGCGTGAGAGGCCTTCAGAGGCCGATTTTAGGGCATTGTAGTGGCGGATGTTGGAGATCACCACATCCTGGTGTTTAAGGCTGCCCAGGCTGACGATTTCGAGCAACAAATCTGAAAGGCTGTCGATATGTTCCCCTTTCTCGGCAGAGATGGAGATGAGCCTTTCATTTTGTTCCAGTTGGATTCCATTTTCAAGTTCCCTGAGCTTCTTCTCTGCCACCTGGTCCGCCTTGTTCAGCACCACTACCAGGTTCTTTCCATTCCCTTCAATCTGTTGGCGGATGGCCTCCACGGATCGTTTAATCAGCAGGGGATCATCACTTGCTTCCACCAGCAACATCACTACTGAAGCCTGTTCTATCTTCTGATAGGTGCGCCTGATACCCAGGTTTTCGATGGTGTCGGCTGTTTCCCGGATTCCGGCAGTATCGATGAAGCGGAAGCTGACTCCTTCCAGGTTGATGGTATCTTCGATGGAGTCGCGGGTGGTTCCTTCAATGTCACTCACTATGGCACGCTCTTCTTTGAGCAGGGCATTGAGCAGGGTGGATTTTCCCACGTTGGGCCGGCCAATGATGGCCACCGGCACTCCGTTCTTAAGCACGTTCCCAAGCTGGAAGGACTGGATCAGCTCGTCGATCAGTGAGCGGATTTCATTCACCAGAGTGGTCAGCTGTGTGCGGTCAGCAAATTCCACATCCTCCTCGCTGAAATCCAGTTCCAGCTCGATCATGGAGATAAAATGAAGCAGCTGTTCCCGCAGGGATTTGAGTCGGTTGGAAAAACCTCCCCTGAGTTGTTGCAATGCCACCCGGTGGGCACCTTCCGATTCTGCTGCTATCAGATCCGCCACAGCCTCAGCCTGGGAGAGGTCCATCTTTCCGTTTAAAAAGGCACGCTGGGTGAACTCCCCCGGTTTGGCAGGGGAAGCTCCATGGGCAACCAATAGCTCCAGGATCCTCTGCTGTATATATGGTGAGCCATGGCAGGAAATCTCCACAGAGTCTTCCCCGGTATAGGAGAGGGGAGACTTAAAAAGGCTCACCAGTACTTCGTCCAATATTTCACCCTCATTCTGAATGGTGCCAAAATGAATGGTGTTTGGAGCTTGATGATGAAGCAATTTGCCCTCCGTTGCTGGCTGAAAGAGGCTTTCAACAATGTCTATGGCAGCGGAACCGCTAATACGTATTACAGAGATGGCACCATGCCCCGGAGTGGCCAGCGCACAAATGGTAGTTTCCAAGTGCATGTTGCAAAAATAGGTATTCTCCGGCTATTTGTCTTTCCCCCAGTATTCCAACTTTATGGAGATCTGTTGCATGGACCCGGTGAACTCAAAGGTACAGGATTCGTATTTGGGAGGTGCAAGGAAGCGTATTGAGGCATTGTTGGAGAAGCCAAAACCCTCCTTAGGTATTCCCAGGGTCTGGTCCATCTTCACGTTGTCGTTCACGTCATCCAGTACCGAAATGGCCAGGGTCCCAAAGGGCAGGTCGGGGATCCGGACAACAAATACACTGTCTTTCATGTTCTCTTTTGGCAATTGCAACTGGATCTGAGCTTTTTTTGGCCAGCCTTCGGGGGAGGTGTTGATTCCAACAGCCATAGATCCCTCTTCGGTCCGGATGCCGGTAAAGCGGATCTCCAGGGTACCAGTTTTGTTGGATTGTGCAAAAAGAGAGTAACTTTGGCAGGCACAGAGCAAGAGGGTATATAGAATCACTTGTTTCATTCTTTTTCCAGGTATGCCACTGTAAAATAGTCAGGATTGGTGGTGGTAACAGCTACCTTGTTCATGACTATCTCTGAACTGCGTTGATTCTGATGATTCACTGCCTCCATGTGAATGACCATGAACTTGCCACCTTCAACTTCTAACTGTTTAAATTCTTTGTGGCTTATGGTTTTGAACAATTCACCATCAAAATCGTAATAGCAAATTTCATGGACAAGATAACTTTTTTTATCCACCCACGAAACGGACCTGGAATATCCATATTCGTCTTCAAGATCGGTGGAGATCGGAATGGATTCAATTTTATAACACGCTTTTCCTTGGTAATCCTCTTCCCCCAGTATCGTATAAGTGAAGTCTTCCAGTCCGGGTGCCGTCATGTTGGCGTTGGAAAACTCGCTTCCCATGAAGCTTTTGCTTTTCTCCTTGCTCACTATTCGCCTGGTTTTTCGCAATGCAGGCAGGTAGATCCACATGTCGTCGCTCTTCTCCGGGTAATCGAGAATCAGGATTCCTGTGCCATTTACTTCTGCCGGGGAAATGAACTTGATGATTCTTTTCTCTGTTCCATCAGGCAGGGACATGGAGGCCATGGAGCTTTGGCGGACGCGTTGGTTTCCTTTAGAATCGGTGATGGTGAGGGTAGAGACCGCCTCGAAGGAACTAATCTTCACCACATCGTGACTTAAGCCGATAATTTGTTTTGCTTCCTGGGCAGAGGCACTGATGACCATCAAAAGGGCAAGCAAAATGCCCATGGCCACCCTTCTCATGGCCCGGATCCTTCTACTTACTCCTGGGGGATCTAATTGCCGCTCTTTCTCTTCTTCGGGTTTCAGGAAGGCAGGTTCATGGTTGAGTAGAATGGCTGGTAGAATCACCAGGGCACCCACCAAACAGGTGAGGATAGATACCACCACCAGGATTCCAAAGAAGCGGATGGGGGTAAAGGAAGAGATAATCAGCACCACAAAACCAACCATCACAGACAGGGCATTGAATATGATGCCCCTTCCAGTGGTGGTGATGGTGGTAATGACGGCCTCACGGGCCGGTCTGTTCTGCTGTCTTTCTTCGCGGTAGCGCCAAAGGAAATGGATGGTGTAATCGATGCCCACGCCGATCATGACCGAGGAGAGCAGGGCGGTGGCTACATCGAGCCGGACCCCGGAAAGTCCCATGATGCCAAACAACGCCACCACCGAAACGGTGAGCGGAATGATTCCCAGAAGTCCGGCCGATGCAGATTTGAATATAAGGGATACGAGCACAAAAATAATTACCAGGGCGATGCCCAGGGAGATGAAAGTTCCGGAAAGTACTTTGTTGGCCAGTTCCGTCCGCACATAACCATTCCCGCCAATGGCCTCTACGGCCGGATCGCCGGCAGTGATATGCTCAAGCCGGTCTATGATCCCGTTCACTGTTCCATTGTTGGCATCGTTGATCCGGATCATCAAAGGGGCATGTTCGTAATTGAAATCGACCAGTTGCTCCAGTTCTTCGGGATCGCCGTTCATGTTGTAGAGTTCCATGTACTGTGCCACTGCTTCCCGGGTAGGGGGGATCCGGTCATAGAGGGCTTCGTTCGGATCATTCAGTGCCTTGCTGATCTCTCTCACCACCCCTGAAAATCCCATAGTCAGGTCCACAGCCTCCATCTTTTCCATCTCCATCCGGTAGGATTCCATTCTCTCCAGAAGGGCCGGATCCAGCAAATCGCCGGAAAAAAGTACAGAGATGCTTTCCGATCCTCCGAATTTCTCGTTGATGAGTTTAGATGCCTGCTTCACTTCGTGTCGTTCGGGAAAGAAATTTTCTTCATTGGAATCGACCCGCAGGAAAAGGATGCCGATGGAGACAAGTAGGGTAGCCACCAGGGCCACTACGGGGATTAGCCTGCGTTTGCGGACCACAAAGAACGAGAACCGTCCCAACGGGTTCCTTTTGCGTCCTATGCCCTGAATAGCAAGTACGGCCCTGGGTTTGGAACGCGGAAGCAAGGAGAGAAGGGCAGGCAGGAGCACCAGGCTGAAGAAGATGGCAAACAGGATCCCAATGCTGGCCACCAGGGCCATTTGCCTGGCCGGAATCATGGTATGGGCCCAGAGGGACGATATTCCGGCAATGGTGGTCAGGCCGGTCAGTATGATGGGCTTCCAGAGGGATCGTGCAATCCCGGCCGACATATCTTTCATTCCGTTTCCGTTCCCCGCTGCATTCAATTCCTGGTAGCGGGCGATCATATGGATCCCGTAATCATTGGCCACGGCAATCAAAAGGATGGGTACCAGCAGGGTGAGCAGTGAAAACTTCCATCCGAGCACAGGGATCAGGGCCAGCCCAATCAAGGCTGACATCACTACCACCAAAAAGGGCAGCCATACTCCTCTCCATTCACGAAATACCAGGTAAAGGAAGATGAGCATCATCACCAGGGCAATGGGAATCAATATAACCCCGTCCCTTTGGATGTCCTTATCGATGGCCTGACGCAGGTAGGGGAGTCCTCCGAAGTGGACTTTTTCATCCCCGGGATATTCCTTAAGTATCTCATGAATCGCTGCAAACACTGCCTCCTCATCGGCGTCCTGTTCCAGGGTGCATACCATGGCTGTGGCTCGAAAATCATCTGATACCATCACCTTATAAACCAGATCGTTGTCTTTAATTACTGCCCTGACCTCCTCGCGCATGCTCTCATTACGGGGGATGCGAAGGATGGTGGGTTCCACATACATGACCCCCTCTTCGCCATGGATATGATTGGACCCGAAAAGGGAAGAAGTTCTCCGAACCCCTTCAATCCTGCCGATCTCCTTTTCCACCGTTTTAACCCGTTTCAGGGTCTCTTCAGCGAGGATATCTTCCGCCTCGAAAATGATCATCACCAGGTCCTGGTTCCCGAAAATTTCTTCGATTTTGTCGGTGTTGACCATGGAGGTCATGGTTTTGGGAAAATAGTTTTTCAGGTCGGGATCAATCTCCAGTTTGAGCAGCAAAGTGGAGAATCCCAGGGTGAAGAGTACCGAAACTCCTATGATCCACCAGGGTATTTAATGATTTTTTTATCCATGTTTTTGTAATTGACTTATATTAAAATGTTAGCGTCACAGCAAGGTATCCTGCATTTAATGTAGGCCCCACCATATCGAAGAGCGATTCTGAGGGTCCGGAAAAGCCCTGGTAGCCTGCCTTCAGTTTGATTCCGTCCGCAGCCATCCACGACAGGGCTGGCTGCACTACCCACTCTTGTGTGGTGATGTTGTAGACTACGGGGAGCTCCAGCTCCAGCTGGTCGTGCAGGAAGTTCCCTCTCAAAACCAGGAATGCCGTGTGGTAAAACTCCTCCAGCTGGTAGTTGTAGAGCCGGTTGAAGGCCCCGATTTGTCCTTTTACAGCCTCATCCACCATGGCCCCGGTGATCGGAATTCCGGACTGGAACAGGGGGGCAAATTGCTCCGGTCCGGTCGAAAGGGTAGGCTCCGCAACAGGGGGCATATAATCAAGAATGTATTTGCCATGGTAACCGGCAATCACGGTCAGCCAGGATGTGCTCACCTCTATTTCGCCTGCATAGGATAGCTCAGGGAAGGGGAGGTACTCTTTTGTTCCACGCTCTTCAGTTGGTTCAAACCAGGCTCCCTCGGCCCTGAAGATCCAAGAACCAACCGGGAGAGAGAAGTCCGCTCCTGCCATATTTATTCGGTAAGCTTTTTCGAATAGGTCCAGGGCCAGAGGTTCCATGGCTATGGTATCCATCACAAAGGCGTCAAAAGCTATGCCTGGCCAGCGATGGTATCCATTGAATCCATAGACCGAAGCATCCAGGACCGAAGTATGAAGATCCAGGTGGATCCCGTAGCTGCCTTCATCCAGTTCTGTTCCAGGATAATCAGGTTCCAGGAAGGAGACATAGGAGGGCATGGGAACCGGATCGATCAGCAGTTTTCCGGCCTGGTACAGGGGATTCCAGGTGGCAGTCAGTTTCAGGGAAGAGCCCAGGTTGATTCGTCCCTGCAGGGCCCAGATACCCAGATACCGGTCGTCCGGATTGGGCGATCGCACCGTTGGATCCAGTGGGGTGATTTTGTCTGTCGGATTGAATACGCTTCCTTTTCCCCAGGGCGAAATCAGTTTTCCGAATCGGAAACCAGCCGGTCCGGTCTGCAGGTCCACATAAGCCTCCCTAATCTCCAGCTCTGAGAGTCCTTCCTGCCATTCCGATCCAAACCTGAACCGGATATCTGCTTTGGCTGTAGCCACTGTCCCTGCTTTTGCCTTCAGCAACAATCCTGCCTGGCCATAGGCACTCTGTAAGTATAGCTTTTCCTCCTCGGGCGTATTCCCCAGGTAAAGGGCCGAACGTATAAAACCTCCAATGCTTA
>SPBY01000610.1 GCA_004525825.1 Bacteroidia bacterium | reverse complement strand
CGGACCAGCTCCTGGTCCCGGGAGGCAGTTTCGTGTTGCATTACCTCGCTGAGCCGCTCCTCCACCACCAGCACCTGGCGCTGAAAACCGCCCAGCTGTCCGCCAGCGCCTTCCTGCCGAAGGCTGTGAAATCTATTCTGCAGGACAAGCACTTCCCTCATCAGCTCCGAACGTGCTTTAATAAGCCCGGCCTGCCGGCTTGTCCGCCGCGTAGCATCGAGGTAAAGAAGAGCCAGGAAGGTCAACACGAGTACGATGACCAGGGTGGTCAGGATCAGCTTGGCCCGTACGGATAAATTTCTGATGATCATTCCTGCGCCTTATAATAAAAGGGATCCTTCCTGATAAACCGTTTGGAAAAGACCCCAAGGATCGATTCGTGGACACCCAGCAACAATGCCCCATTCTGCTTCAGACTTTGATGGAACAATTCAAACACCCTGTTTTGCAGATCGGTATTAAAATAGATAATGACGTTCCTGCAAACGATCAGATCGAAATTAACCAAAAAGAGATTAGGATCTCTTACCAGGTCCTGTTTCTTATACACCGGTTTCTGACGCAGGTATTCATTCATCTGAATGGTGTCGCGGGTCTCGTCGATGTGGAAATATTTTTTCCAGTGTTTCTTCTGGTTCCACGAATAGCTGCCTTCCCCGTTCAGCATGACCCGGTCGAAGTTTTCCAGGTAGCTCTGGTTGAAGCGGTATCGGTAAACTCCCTTTTGGGCTGTTTCAAGCACTTCGTTGTGCAGGTCGCTGGCATAAATTTCAGATCTCTCCAGCATTTCAAGCTCGTCCAGCAACATCATCATGGAATACACTTCCTGTCCGGTAGAACACCCAGGGTGCCAGATGCGGATGGGGGATTGGGAACTAAAGCCGGGTAGCAGGTGGTTTTTGATCTGCTTCCATACGTCGGGGTCCCGGAACATCTCTGTGGTATGCACAGTGATTTTCAGCATGATATCCTGCAGGAACAGCCCATCGTTTTTCATCCGGAGGCATAGCTGGTCCATGTCCATCTCAAGTTCAAGGAGGATTCTTGTAAGGCGACGGCGGAGGGAAGTGTACGAATAATCTGAGAAGTCATAGTCAGAATGCTCCCTCACGGTAAGCTGAAAGTTCTGTATATCCTTGCCAACGACCTCCATTGGGTAAATCTAGCGATTTAATAATTAGCTTCAAATTTGGATAAAATCCTTTTGTGCTTAACTTTGAAATAGACAAACATAGAAATGACCTTCGGCATTCTCATATTTCCCGGTGCCCACGGCGATAAGGAACTGAAAAGAGTTTTTGAAGATGTCTATGGCAAAAGCGTAAAAACCATTTGGAACCGGGAAACCGACCTCCGCGGGATCGATGTGCTGTTCATTCCGGGTGGATTTCCGTGCAAGGGTTCCTCCAACTCCAACAAATGCATTGAAGAATCTCCGGTGATTGACTCTATGTTGGAATTTGCGGATCGGGGTAAGATCCTGGTGGGGATCGGAAACGGATTCAGGGTCCTCTGTGAAACCAATCTGATACCCGGATCGCTGAGGATGAACAAGACCCAGCATTATATCTGCCGCAATACTTATATCAAGCCCGACAACGATTATACGGCCCTTACCCACAAGCTCTCCAACAACAAGGCCTACCGCATTCCCATCGCCACCGGCTATGGCAGGTATAGCGCAAGGGATGAAATCCTGGCACAGATGAGGATCCATGAGCAGATTCTATTCCGCTATTGTGATCAAAATGGCCGTATCTCGGAAGGGATCAATGTGACCGGGGCCGTAGATAACATTGCAGGGGTGTGCAATCAAAGGAAAAATGTTTTCGGGATGATCCCCCAGCCCGAACGGGCGGTCTTTCCCTTTGGCCGGCATACGGACGGAAAGGCCATTTTTGACTCTCTGATGGAATTCCTTTAAATCTTATTTTATCTGGGTTATTCGCCCGGGCTCTCACTGAGGCGGAAGCAGCTGTTTGCGTCGATGTAGTGCATCTCCACCACATTGAAGAGCACCAGTTTGGTCATCAGGGTCACCAGTTCTTTCCTCTGGTATCCCATGTCGCGCTGGATCTTTGAAAGTGAGACTCCCTCTTCCCCTTCCAGGTATCGAAGCAACATTTCTTCACTACGGGTAAATTCCAGCAGCCTTCCCCGTTCCCCGTCAGCCTCCTTCCAGATCTGCAACTGAACGATGCCAGCCAGGGCATTCTGATTGCCTACCCGTATAAAGGCCATCCACCGCTTGTTGTCATCGCGGGCATAGACGGGTTTATTCTTTACCGGTGGGATGTAAATTTCCAACACATTTTTCCCTTCGATCATGTGGGAATGGCTAAGAAACTGCACCTCGGGATTGCAGTAAAGTGTGGCTGCCGATTGGGACATGTAGACCTCCTCGTCGGATCGCACCCCGGCGATGCGTCCATTGTCCTTGACCCCGATCAGCAGTCTGCCCCCGTCGGTATTGGAGAATGCAGAGAGGGTTCTGGCGATTTTACGGGCATCGCTGATCTCAAATTTGAAATCCAGCTCCTGGTGTTCCCCTTCCGCAATAAGTGAGCGCAGGTATTT
>SPBY01000569.1 GCA_004525825.1 Bacteroidia bacterium | reverse complement strand
GGAATCGAATACGAGGGTGCCGAACTTTCTGAAGACGAAGGAATCAAAGCCACCAAAGCACTTCTCGAGAAGGTATTCGCTGAGATTTAGTCTTAGGAATAAAATGCTGAATTACAGCCGGTAATTAAACCAGGCATTCATGAGTCAATCATAGATGCCTGGTTTATTTATAATAAATAATGTCATGTTTACTTGACATTATGTAAATATTACTTATCTTTGTGTAAGATATTATTTACAAATGGTATACTTAACTATACATGACACTTAGAAATCATGACTTACCAGGAAAAACAGAATGTTGTAAACATCTTCAGCGCTTTAGTAGTTACCCCAATCTACGCTTGGTTGGTGTTCCAAAGACAACAGCATGGACAATTTGACCTAAGAGAAGATTTTCGTCAATGGGGCATAGTCTTTCTCATCTATATTGGCATCTCCATTGTGGCACGAATCATTATACAGATCATATTCCATATCGGGAATGCCATCGCCACACAGGAAGAAAAGATACCCAGTGCGGATGAGCGGGACAAACTTGTCAAATTAAAAGCCACCAGGAATTCTTACTATGCGTTTACCAGTGGATTTGTCGTGTCGGTGATAGGTCTGGCTCTGGGCATGCCCGTCCACTGGATATTTATCGCTTTTGTAATATTTGGAATGATCGCAGAGATCATTGACAACGGCTCACAAATCTATTATTATAGGAAAGGAGTCTGATATGGCCAAAAGCATTGTACAAAACCACATCCGCAGACTCAGGTTCGAGTCCGGTGAAATGACCCAGCAAGATCTGGCCGATGAGGCTCGAGTATCTCGGCAGACCATTGTAGCCATCGAAAAAGGCAGCTACTCCCCTTCCCTGGAACTGGCCTTCCGCCTCGCACATATTTTTAAGACTCCCTTAGAAGAGGTATTTACCTATGATCCAAAAGAAGATGTACCAGGCAAACGATAGGTAGATTGTTATTCAATTTCATTTCAGGGCTCTTGATATTTATTAAATTGCCATGAAATGAAAAATATATCCATACTTTTCACTGCGGCTCTGACTGTCATGGCCTCAGTTACATTCGGACAGTCCAAGCAAACACTGGATTATATTCAAAGCATTTCGGGCAAATATACACTTGCCGGCCAGCACAACAAGGAACCCAATGCTGATCCCGACAAGTGGACCCGTTTTATCAAAGAAACTACCGGTAAATATCCTGCCCTCTGGAGCGGTGATTTCCTGTTTCAGCAGGACAACATCGACGAGCGATGGACCATGATCCATGAAGCGAAGAGGCAGTGGGACCAGGGAGCAGTCATCAACCTGATGTGGCACGCCTGTCCCCCGGATGAGGGTGAACCCTGCCGGTGGGATCCCGGATTGCTTAACGCCCAGCTGGACGATGAGCAATGGGCCGAACTGCTTACGGACGGTACCCCGCTCAACTTAGCATGGGAAAAGCGAATGGATGAGGTGGCCAAGTATCTCAGCTACCTGGAAGAAAACGGAGTGGAAGTTCTCTTCAGACCCTTTCATGAAATGAACCAGGGCTTATTCTGGTGGGTAGGCAGGCCCGGTCCGGAGGGGACGGCAAAACTTTATCGAATTACCCATGACTATTTCACAAACACCCTGGGGTTGAACAATCTGATCTGGGTGTGGGACATGCAGGATTTAAGCAGAGACTTTGAGCTATACAATCCTGGTAACGAATACTGGGATATATTTGGCTTTGATATCTATGACAAGGGATACGATCCATGGTGGTACAACTATATTCTTTCGGTAATCGGGGACAGGCCCATGGCCATTGGCGAATGTTCAAAGCTACCCTCCCCTGATATTCTGACAACGCAGCCACGATGGGTATTTTTTATGCCCTGGGCCGAATTGGTGAAGGAAAGTAATAACGCTGAAGAGATCATCGAAATATACAACGACACTCGTGTCCTCACCCGGGACGAAATGCCGGGCTGGAAATAAACCACTTTAACATCCACAAATCTTATGAAAAACATGGCCTTATTCATGACAGCAGCCGGCCTGAGTGCCTCTCTGGGAAGCTGTTCTCCGGACGAATTAGATTTCAGTCAGTATCCATCGCTTGAGATTTCTAACAAGGAAATAACAATGAAGGTCTATTTGCCCGATGCCGAGAAGGGATTGTACCGGGCTACACGCTTCGACTGGTCGGGAGTGATTGGCAGTGTGCAATACAAAGGACACGAATATTTCGGATACTGGAAGACGACGCACGATCCCATGTTTCATGAGGACCTTAGTGGTCCGGTGGAAGGATTTATCGAACCTGGACTGGGTTATGCCGATGCGGAACCGGGTGGGAAATTTATCAGAATCGGTGTGGGTGTCATTGAGAAAGCCGATGAGCCGGAGTATAACTGGCGGGAAACTTACAAAATTGTGGATCACGGTGAGTGGAAGATTGATCATGGGAAAGACTGGATTACCTTCAGCCATGAAGTAGTGAGTGGTGTGGGTTATGGCTATATATATGAAAAGAGCATTAAGCTCAAAAACGATGGCTTCATCATTGCTCATGAATTGAGAAACACGGGAAGCAAAACCATAGAAACGGATCAGTTCAACCACAACTTCTTCATGATCGACGGAGAAAGAAGCGGCACTGCCTTCAACATCAGCTTTCCCTATGACATTTCCACCAGTGATGATCCCAAGGGCATGCTGGAAATCAAGGGCAAGGAAATATCCTTCCTCAGGGATCTGGTGGATGACGATGCAGTTTTTGTGGCGCTCACAGGTTATGGCGAGACTGCGCAGGATCACCAGGTGACCGTGCTGAATCAAAAATCGGGTGCCGGCGT
>SPBY01000163.1 GCA_004525825.1 Bacteroidia bacterium | reverse complement strand
TTTACAGCTCATTTTTTTTTCTGTACTTGACCGCAAATTCAGGAATATGGAAAAGGTGCATCTTGTGACCACCGAAGAGATCGGGTGGAAGAAATTTGAAGAGATCAGTTCGGGCGGAACCCGCATCTTATTGTCGGACGAAGTGACCGAAAAGATTTCAAACTGCCGCACCTACCTGGACCGGAGGCTGGAGAATGAAGATGAGATCATCTACGGGATCAATACCGGCTTTGGATCCCTCTGCGATACGGTAATCTCCAGCGAGAATCTGGGACTGTTGCAGAAGAACCTGGTCATGTCTCATGCCTGTGGAGTGGGGGACGAGGTGCCCAAGGAAATCACCCGGCTCATGCTCCTTTTGAAGATCCAATCGCTCTCCTACGGACACTCGGGGGTCCAGGTGGAGACCGTACAACGACTGGCCGACCTCTATAACCATGATATTTTGCCTGTGGTATATACTTACGGCTCACTGGGGGCCTCGGGCGATCTGGCACCGCTGGCGCACATGAGTCTCCCCCTGCTGGGTATGGGAGAAGTGGATTATAAGGGCCAGCGAAGAAGGGCCTCCGAGGTACTGAAAGAGAAGGGCTGGGAACCCATGGAACTGAGATCCAAGGAGGGTTTGGCCCTGCTGAACGGAACCCAGTTTATGAGTGCTTACGGTGTTCTTCTCTGCCTGAGGATATTTAAGTTGTCCAGGCTGGCCGATATCATTGCGGCCCTGTCGCTGGATGCCTTTGACGGCCGAATTGAACCTTTCCACGAGCTGATCCAGCAGATCAGGCCCCACCAGGGACAGATCGTTACGGCCCGCAGGATCAGATGGCTCCTGGAGGGCAGCGAACTGATTCACCGATCCAAAGCGCATATCCAGGATCCCTACTCCTTCAGATGCATTCCACAGGTTCACGGGGCTTCCAAAGACTCCATCAACTATGTGGCCTACGTGTTCCGGAACGAGATTAACTCGGTGACCGACAATCCCACCATCTTTCCGGAGCAGGACCTGGTGATCTCCGCGGGGAATTTCCATGGACAGCCCCTGGCGCTTGCGCTGGACAACCTGGCCATCGCCATGAGTGAGCTTGGCAATATTTCTGAAAGGCGCACCTACCAGCTTCTTTCGGGTACCCGCGGTCTGCCTCACTTCCTGGTGGCCAATCCGGGACTCAACTCGGGATTTATGATCCCCCAGTACACCGCGGCATCCATGGTGAGCCATAATAAGCAGCTTTGTACCCCCGCATCGGTCGATTCCATCGAATCGTCCCAGGGACAGGAGGACCATGTGAGCATGGGGGCCAATGCCGCCACCAAGGCCTACCAGGTGATGCTGAACCTGGAGCGGATCCTGGCCATTGAATTGTACAATGCAGCGCAGGCGCTTGAATTCAGGCGCCCGGCAAGTACCAGTCCCTACCTGGAAAAATTCGTGCAGGAGTACCGCGAAAGGGTAAAATTTGTGGAGAATGACAAGGTGATGTACCGCGATATTAAACTCAGTGTGGAGTTTTTGCGTGAGGTGAAACTGGATCTTCCCGAGGACCTGCTGGTGATACGCGACTACTCCCCGGCAGACATGCGTTAGTTTAGCCCGGAAGCCCGGTGGGGGGATCAGAAATATGCCGGCGGCAGACCCATGCCGCCCTGTCCACTGCCGGAACTACCACTGCCAGAACCGCCTCTGCTACTTCCACTGTTCCGGTTTCCGTAGTCTCCGTCTCCCTGTTCCCTGAGTTTCCTCATCAGGTGGCGGCGGAAATCCCATTCTACTTTGCCCAGTTTCATGACTTTTTTGGCAGGAAGGACCGTCATGAACTTATTCTGGTAAAAGTCCTTTTCCAGGGCAAGCTGTTCTTCTTTCAGCCTGAATGCTTTGGCCAGAGTTTCCTTGATCTCTTTATCGGAAAGATGGTCAGCGTTTTTATTGGCGTACTGATAGGTATTTCGCTCATCTTCCACCAGTTTCATCTTCCTGTTTGCAAAATCCTCATAGAGGGGCCAGAAGGCCTTGCCTTCCGCTTCGGTGAGTTCAAGCTTTTCAGTAAAGTAGGTTTTTCTTTCCTTATTAAACTGGTCTATCTGTTCCTGTGTCTGGGCCAATAGTGTTCCCATTCCACTGAAGGAGACCAAAAACAGGACGGCGCATAACTTATATATATATCTTTTATACATGATTTTATCTCTTTATTGGTCAAACAAAAGATCCATATCCACATCATTCATGGCCAGGTATTCCACTGCCTGTTCCACAAATGCTTCATCATCGCTGAGCTTCGGGGAAGTGGCGTCCAAATACTCAAATAGGTACAGGTCGTTGTCAAATACCTCCAGCTGCTCAAGCAGGGCCATGTCGGGATAGAGGTCGTTTGCCTCACTGCCTGTCCCGGAAAACTTGATGATGGCAGTGGTAAGTAATGCGGCTCCCAGGACAGCTGCAGCCATGGCCAGCCATCTGGTGGCGGACCCGATGCGCCGTTCAGGAACCCTGAAGGATTCCTCCTCCCTGATTCGCTGCTGCAGCCTGGTCGAGAATCCTTCAAAATACCCTTCCGGAACACCGAAGGGGTGCTTTTTCAGCGATTCGTGCTGCAGATCTGGTTTGTTGCGATCCATTTTCATTTCTTATTTAGGTATTGGTTAGACCCTTATGCCTTAGAAAGGTTTAATCCCCTCCCAGCATCGATTCAATTTTTTTTACTGCATGGTGGTAAGAGGCTTTCAAAGCCCCCACCGAAGTTCCCAGGATCTTCGACATATCCTCGTATTTTATCTCATCAAAATATTTCATATTGAAAACAATTCTCTGTTTATCAGGAAGTTTCAGAATTGCCTTCTGCAGCTTCATCTGTATCTCATCCCCATTGAACCAGGGATCTGCCTCAAGATCTTCGCCCAACCGTTGCTCCACATCCACCCAGGGGGCAAAACTTTTCTTTTTCTTCAACTTCAGGAAGGACAGGGACTCGTTGGTGGCTATGCGGTAGAGCCAGGTGTACAGACCCGATTCGGACCGGAAGTCACCCAGCGATTTCCAAATCTTGATCATGGTGTTTTGAAGGACGTCATCGGCATCGTCGTGACTGACCACAATTTTCCGGATGTGCCAATACAAGCGCTCCTGGTACTTCTGCACCAGCTGGTTAAAGGCAATCTCTTCCTGGCCGGGGATTTTAACTGCTTTGATGATCTCCCTGTCGTCCCACTCCGGCATCTTGCTGCAATCTTTGTGATTTAGATGTTTCTGTTAAAGAAAGGTTTAATAGAAATTAATGGTTTGGGGGCTGCCTTCCTTCACAGTTAAATTCCGGATCGCGGTGTAGGATGAAGACTTGTGGTCGTTCCGACGGAAAACCACCTGGTAGGTCCCGGGTTGCAGGTAGTATCCCTGCGTTTTGGTATTTTCAAGCAGGTTCATGACCCAAATCTGTTGTCCCGAGGGGTCCAGCTGATAAAGGGATCCTGCTCCACGCTGACCCGTGTTGAAGGTGATATAACCTGGAGCGGGTATTTCCACGGTGGTGGTGCTACTTTGCCTGATCTTCACCCCGTGGACCTCCATCTTCGGGTAAATGGGGATCAGCAAATCGTAAGTTCCTACCAGGTACTTCCCCACGGTGCCGGTCTCCTGGATGTTGATCACTTCCTGCTCACCGGCCCTTTTTACCAGGAACTGGTCCCGGTCATAAGAATTCCCCCGCTTGGTGCGGACATATAAAAATCCCTGGGGGGTATTAATGGAGATGGTGTTGTGCCTTCCGGCCAAAAGCCTGACACTGTCGAGCCTCACCGGCGGAATAGTCTGCACCTCCAGGTCGTAAGTGACCATGGGATCCAGGGAAAGGGTGTCTGGATTTCCCAGGCTGTTGAGGGTGTGGATCATGTGGTAGCGGAGTCCTCCCGTATAACGGTCATAAAAAATCACATTGACGTCGGTCTCGCTGGGCCTGGAACGGGTGTCCAGCAGATTCACCTGAGCCGAGGTGGCATTCAGGGCTTGTGTGATCACTTCTTTTAAGGCTTCCCGGTATTCAGCCTGGGTGGGTGCGTCGTAATATTCTCCAATGCAGTCGAAGGTTTCTCTGAATCCCGGATCGCTTCCGATTCCGATCACAAAGGGTCGCAATATGATCCCCTTTCTCTGGAGATCGAGCGATACACGGCAGGGGTCACCGTCACAGGCTTCGATCCCGTCGGTAATCAGCACAATGATGTTCCGGCAGGTTCCGCAGAGGGGAAAATCCTCAGGAGCCAGTCCCAGCGAGCGGGCAATGGGTGTGGTGCCCCTGGGCTGAATCTCAATCAATCTCTGTCTGATCTGTGTCACGTTATTGCGACCAAAGGGGACCTCCAGCCTGGTATCGCTGCAATCCTGCGGAGGCACCGGGCTCTGGTGCCCGTATACCCTAAGGGCCAGCTCCACTTTGTTCATCTGCTCCAGGGTATCCAGCATTTCGAAGAGCACCTCACGGGCCAAATCGATCTTGCGTTCCCCATCCCACTGTCCGGCCATGCTGTTGGAAGCATCGAAAATAAACAGGATACGTGAGGTGGGTGCCTCCCCGGCGGTAACGCCGCTTTGGGCAAGGAGCGCCCCGGAATAGGGCTGAATCATCCATATGGCCATAAGACTTATAATCAGCAAAGAGCGCATTCTTATGTACCTGCTGAATTGATTCATCTTTGTCTATATAAGGCAAGGTTCCGGCCAAAAGTACGAAATCCGGCCTAGTTTCTATATGGGAGCTGGGTAAAAAATGGTAATAATCTATGGATCGATCACCAGCAGCCTGTGTACCATCCGATGTGAATGCATGGAAGTCTTTACAAAGTACATGCCATTTTCGAGCTGGTCAATATCGAGTTCCAGAGCTCCTCCCTGCCAGAACAGTTTTTTGCTCATCATAAGCTTTCCGTCCAGGGAATGGATGGTCAGAATAAGCTCACCAGGACTTAGGTTTTCAGGTTCAACATATAGAAGTCCGGAGGAAGGATTGGGGTAAATGCGGAAGGCAGGCGACTCATATTCAGGCACATAGATGGGCCAGGACTCCATTTCCACATCCTGGTAGGTGGCCTGAAAGTCCATGACAGATACGTTTCGGATGGTCTGGTCAAAGTATCCGTCCGCCGTGATGAGAAGGTCGTATATCCCTTCCTTGATCAAACGGTAGAAATCCCCATGGTCTGCGGAACTGTAAACCGCCGAGCGGTCGTGGTCCTTGTCGTGGTTGATCACCTCAATGCGTGCCTTCAGGGGGTCGCCGCTATGCCGGTCGGTGACTGTGCCACGGATCCCATAGGTGCACTGGGACATGTAGTTGATCAGGGAGCGCTGGTTGAGGTTCCAGTGCCGCTCCAGTTCATCCGATATAAGCCGTTGTTCCATGGATAGCTCCAGGGTCACTTCCCTGCCTCCCAGGTAATAATTGATGTAATCCTGCCTGGTGCCGACGGCCTGGTACCACGAATACCCATGGACAATGCCTCCCTCGGGCCATCCGAACATATAATCCGGATCCACCGCCATGGCCTCGTCGGCATATTCGCCGGACACAAACCTGTAACACGCTGAATCAACGTGGGGGACAGGGCGATTGTCCCAGGGATAATTGACCACCTCCATGCCGCTGTGAATGTTGGCGGATAGACTGAAGCGATGCAGGCCCAGGAATTCCATCATGTGTCTGGTTTCAAGAGCCCTCCCGGTGGGGTCGTTAGTCTCGCCCTTGTTCGGGATGGGAAAATCGCGGTTCAGATCGACGCTATTGACGTTGTATCGGAATGAATGTTGAAGGGAGAGGTTGTTGTCGTTGGTATAGCTGCCGTCAGGATTGGCCAGTGGATTGATCCAGATTTCCAGATTGTCGACCAGTTTGGTCACTTCTGCATCGTTGTCATAGCCTTTGAGCAGAACATCGGCCATCCTGAGCAAGAGGACAAATCCTACGATTTCATCTCCATGCATCGTGGACGTGTAGAGAAAGGAAGCCTCTTCTTCATTCAAAGCCACATTGTCGCTGATCTTAAGTGCCAGCAGCAAGCGACCCTCCACGGAAGTACCGAAGGTATCGAGCTGGCAAATGGCCGGGTAGTCAGAGGCAAAGTCCTGCATCATCTGCAGGTACTGGTTGTAGGTGGGGTATTTCTGAAAGGTCTTTGCCTCGGTCAGATCCAGTGCCATGTCGCTGCTATTGAATTGCACTTCCTGGATCTGCTGGGCAGAGGAGTCCAGCGGGAGAAGGAGAGAAATCCCTAGTGTTGCGAAGACAATATGGTGCAGGAGACGCATGAAGCCCAATATAATTATTTGATACTCTTAAATGGAAGAGTCCGTTTTATATTTCATGTTTTTTAAACGTTAAAACGGATGTGAAGGATATCGGCCTCTTTTACCACGTAGTTCTTCCCTTCCACAGCTAGTTTGCCCTTGTCCTTGCAGGCCTGTTCAGATCCCAGGGTAATGAAGTCTTCGTATTTCATCACCTCGGCACGGATAAAACCGCGTTGAAGATCGGAGTGGATGGCTCCGGCAGCTTCCGGGGCCGTAGCTCCTTTACGGATGGTCCACGCCCGGATCTCTTTGGGGCCCACGGTAAAAAAGGAGACCAGGTTCAGCATGGAGTAGGCCGAACGCACCAGCTTACTCACC
>SPBY01000429.1 GCA_004525825.1 Bacteroidia bacterium | reverse complement strand
GGAGAAAACATATACCGCGTCACCCTCCTTCAGAGGTACTACCTGGTTAGAAAACTTTTTTTCCTCCCAGTGAATGCCAATGGGTTGCTTATCGCCCTTCAATTCAAATAGGAAAGCATGATCTCCTTCTACAGCCTCCTCAGTTCCAATCTCCTTGCCGCTCACCAGTTCCTTGTTTCGTACCAGGTAAAGCGGGTTATATGCCCCGGCAAACTGAAGTTCTCTTTTCTCTTTGTCAATGATTGCAATGGCCATGTCCATGCCATCTTTCTGCTCCTGAATGCTACCCTCCTGCACCAACATCTGCTTCACTTTGACCCTGAGCTGCCCAAGAATTGCGCCTGGTTTATCGATTCTTTCTTTCCCAAGCTGCTCGGCGAGGAGGGTGATTCCCAGCATGCTCATGAAAGCACCTGGTACCCCGTGACCGGTACAGTCGGCGGCCACAATCACCACGGAACTATCCACCTCCTTGATCCAGTAAAAATCTCCGCTCACAATGTCCCTGGGTTTAAAGAGCACAAAGTACTCCGGAATGACTTCGTCCAAATAGGACTTGTGGGGTAGTATGGCTGCCTGGATTCTCTGGGCATAGCCAATGCTGTCGGTAATCTCCTTCTTCTGGGTAAATACCAGGTCGCGCTGTGCCTCGATCTCATCGCGTTGTGCCTCGATCTCCTCCTTTTGCTCACGAATTTCACTGGTACGCTCCTGGACTTTTTGTTCCAGTTCGCGGTTAACCTTGTCCTTCAGCTTTTCATTTTCCTTCAGCTGATCAATGATCCTTTTCTGTGTACGTTTGTGTTCCTGTTCATCCAGCCGCATCTTCTCTGCAATTCCAATGGAAAATATCAGAATTTGAAGTACAGCAGCCACATACACACCAGAGACCTCCAATATACGAACCAGGACAGAGGTATTTAATGTGTGAGCCGTGAGTGAGAATTCCGATGAGCTTATGGTGATGATGGTTAGTGGGATCAGCACCGCATTGGCAATCAGAAAATACCAGGCAGGTTTGAATCCTTTCTGGATTCTAAATATGGCAGGAAAAACAAGCAAAAAAAGTGGGATAATCGCCACAGCAAGCGCCCAGACAATAAGTACTATATCCTCAAACCAACCCCCAATTACGAAGCTAAATATGGAACTCAGCAGCAGGGCCACCACTCTTACTCCGATCAGGCTCAACAGTACAATGACCGTCCAGTACCACCCCGGTAAGTGCTTCCGGAGCTCCAGGTAAGAGATCCCGAACAGAAGAAAGCAAGCGGTAAGTAGCGACAGAATAAAGGCTTGGGCGGATGAGACCAGGACCGATTGAAATACTTTTGCTTTCCATAGGAACTCCCCGAGGTAGCCTTCAGATACAAACAGGAAAGCCGCAAAAAACAGGATATAGAGTGCAAAATATATGTACTGACGCCCCTGTATGGCAAAGAAAAGAATTAAAAAGAAAACCGATATGATGATCATCATTCCCAAGAGAGCAAAGAGGACCATGCGCTCGGTCCGGTCGTGCCTCACAATCGTATCCTCTGCAATAACATGCATGAGTGGTCCTTCGACACTGGTTTCCGCCTTCCAGCGCAAATAAAAGGTCTGAACACTGTCTCGGACCAGGGGGAGCGAAACTACATGCCAGTTCTTATAAACAAAATCACGTTCATCCACAGGGATCAATACCCCGGATCTCTTTTCAATGATAGCACCGGATGGTGTTAGCTCATATAAATTCATGGAGTCGGTCCCTGCCATATAGGGGAGATTTAGCAGATAGGACCTATTTTCAGATATCCTGTTCACCGTACGGATCTTTAGCCAGGCACATGCATATGAAAAGTCCTGGCCGAACTGACTTGTTACTCCCTCAAGACCTTCGTTGACAGAGGGACTTTCGTTGAAATATAGGAGTGAATCACCCCGCAGTAGGGTAAAGGAGGTGTCGCTGTTTACCGCACTCATAGGGCCGCTACCCACATAAAAGAGCGCATCTCGGTCCATCATCTCCATCAGGCTGACTACCTGATCACCCGGTCTGATCCCAAGTTCAGCCGCATGACTTCCCTTCTCCACAGAAAATATGGTGAATTTACTGGGTAGTGGATTTTTAAAGAGGCTATCAAGGGTACCTGACAGGATGTCATGAATATCCCATTGCTCCAGGGAATCGACCAGGTATTCAAATTCATAGGCCTCAATTTGGTGCAAATAAGGATCCCTTTGAAAGGAGAATTTCAGCAAGGAAGATTCTCCCTTTCTTTTAATCTGAAGCTGAACCGGCTCTTCCGTTGCACCTAATAGCAGCTCTTTTACTTCCCTAAGGCTTAGTCCTCTGCCTGCAATTGCGGAATCGTTGATGGAAATGATCTGATCTCTAAGCCGGACCCCTGCCCTTTCGGCTGGACTCTCCGACAATAAACCTACGATTCGGGCCGTATCGTTCAGGTTGGAGATGCTGTTGATACCAGTATATCCGTCATAAACAATGATCTCAGTTTGGGCACTGGATCCTGCCGGCCAGGCCAGGAACAACAATGCGATGAGTATCGCTGATAAATATCTGGATGAAATAAGACCTTTGAATTTTGAACAGTTCATGGGAAAATCGCCTCGGCTTGCTCAATGATTTATGGCTAATAAAGGTATGTAAGGAAGAGGAATTAACCAAAGCATGCCAAGTCAATGGGTCGGCATGTTATATATTTGATTTGGATATATCGGAATTTTATATGTATATTTGCCTCATGATATCAAAAGATTTGCTCAAAGGCACGTTGAAGACCATCGTTCTGAGACTTCTCGAGGAGAATGGAAGAATGTATGGCTACGAGATTACCCGGGAGGTAGAAAGACTAACTGAAGGCAAGGTGCAGCTCTCATGGGGAGCTTTATATCCTGCGCTTCATAAACTTGAATCGGATCACCTGATCACTTCCGAAGAAGAAAGCATCGGGAAACGGGTGCGTAAATATTATCGCCTGACCGAGTCGGGCACCAGCGCAGCCAAAGAAAAGATCCGTGAATTCATCGATTTTGTGACCATCATGGGAAGGGTCCTGGATACAGGTCCCAGCCTGAACCTGGCTTAAACCCAAAACCCAGCCGAACCTCAACTGGTTTGAAGCTATGGCCGAACTGACCGACAAAGAACTTGCTTTCCTCAGCAAGGAGATTGACAAGCAGGGACTAACCTATACCCAGCTTCAGAAAGAGCTCCTTGACCATCTCTGCTGCGACATCGAAGCAAGGATGGATGAAGGGATTGAATTCCTCAAAGCCTTCGAGGAGGTCCGCAAGCGGCTTGAAAATGACAGGATCCAGAAGATCCAGGAAGAAACATTGTTACTCATAAACCAAAAATACCGGATGATGAAAAAATTCATGTATATCCTCGGAACCATTGCTCCCACCCTTCTTATTGTGGGAGCCGTCTTAAAGATGAATCACTGGCCCGGCGCCAGTGTACTCATTACACTGGGCACCTTCCTGCTGGCAGCCATTTATCTGCCTGTCTTTGCCATGGTTAGCATCCGCGACACCCGGAAAAAAGGAAAAAAGGTCAACAAGCCCCTCTATATCATCGGCGTAATCACTGGATTTATTTTCCTGACAGGTATCCTCTTCAAGATAATGCACTGGCCCGGAGCCGGGGTGGCCCTTCTCGTTAGCGAACTGCTATTGGTAG
>SPBY01000292.1 GCA_004525825.1 Bacteroidia bacterium | reverse complement strand
CTGGCCTATACCATGCCCTTCCTGGCTCCCATGCTGGAGAATGCAGGGGCCAATGTGTTTGTTCCCAGGGAACGCGACTGGCAGGTGAATGAGGTTTTAGTGGACAACAACGGCAGTACCGGGAACAGCCTCTATGTGGCAGGAGAGTACCTGGAAGAGAGTGGAGAAAACACAGGTTTTGCCATTGGAAACCCGCCCTATACGGATGAGAATCCCTTTCGACTGGGATCATACCAAACCATGCTTTCCGACCGAAAGGCTTCTGAAATGATCCAGTGGATACCGGAGATTCCCGAAGCGGGAGACTATGCAGTATATATTTCATTCTCTGCCTCTGCGGCAAATACCAACGACGCCCTTTACCGGGTATACCACCAGGGAGGAGTTACCGAGTTTCGCATCAATCAGCAGATGGGCGGGGGTACCTGGGTCTACCTGGGGAAATTCAGCTTTGCAAAAGGAGTGAATCCTGCACTGGGACGTGTGGTATTGAGCAACCAGGGAAACAAGAAAGACCTGAAAATCACAGCCGATGCGGTGAAGTTTGGTGGGGGCATGGGGAACATCTCCCGGAACGGACTTACCGGCCAACGACCCCGGTACCAGGAGGGGGCCCGTTACTACCTGCAGTATGCCGGGATGCCCGATACCCTGGTCTGGAAGCTGAACAAAGCCAACGATTACAACGACGATTATCAGTCGCGGGGCGAGTGGGTGAACTACCTGATGGGAGCTCCGTCGGGACCCCTGGTGGATCGAAGAGCCAAAGGGCTGGGAATCCCCGTGGATCTCTCTTTTGCTTTTCACACCGATGCAGGGATCACCGACAACGATACGGTCATAGGAACCCTGGGGATTTACAGCACCACCTATGATAAGGGGAGCTTTCCTGCTGGACTGTCAAGAATGGCTTCCCGCGATCTCACCGACCTGATCCAGACACAGATTGTGGAGGATCTGAGGAGCGTGTATGATCCGGCATGGACCCGAAGGGGGATGTGGGACAAAGGCTATAGTGAGGCCTTCCGTCCCAATGTACCATCCATGCTGTTGGAACTCTTCTCCCATCAGAATTTCCTCGATATGAGGTTTGGGCAGGAGCCCATGTTCCGCTTTCATGTGAGCCGCGCCATCTATAAGGGGATGCTCCGCTTCCTGAGCAGCCAGTATGGCACTGCGTACACGGTTCAACCTTTGCCGGTAGATCATTTCCGGACCGAGCTTCTGCCGGATGGCGGAATGCGTTTAAGCTGGAAGGCCACCACCGATCCGCTGGAGCCCACCGCCGGGGCAGACAGCTACCTGGTCTATACCCGTATCGACGGAGGAGGATTTGATAACGGGACTCCCGTGGAAGGTCCGGAGTACATCCTGGAACATCCATCGCCCGATGCCATCTACACTTTCAAGGTGTGCGCGGTAAACAGGGGAGGGGAGAGCTTTCCGTCGGAGCTGCTTTCTGCCTGTATCACCAGCGGAGCAGAGGGATGCGTGGCCATCGTCAACGCCTTTGACCGCACCAGTGGACCGGCCTGGTTCAATGACTCGGAACATGCAGGCTTCATGAACATGGTGGACCAGGGGGTCCCCTGGGGGGTAGACCTGCACACGGTGGGAGACCAGTTCGATTTTGTGAAGGCGTCCCCCTGGCTGGACGATGATTCGCCCGGACACGGTGCTTCCTATGCCGACCTGGAGGCCCATGTGATACCCGGGAACAGTTTTGATTTTTCTTATACTCACGGACTCTCCATCCGCAATGCCAACTACTCCTTTGCTTCTATAAGTGACGAAGCAGTGATGGATGATACCCTGGACCTTGAATCCTACAGCATGGTCGATTACCTGGCCGGGGAGGAGCGATCCACCCTGATGCCGAAAAATGACTCTGTCACCCATTACCAGGTATGGCCCGAAAGCATGTTGTCTGTGTTGGAAAGCTACCTGGATGGAGGTGGAAATCTCTTTGTCAGCGGGGCACATATAGCTTCGGACATGCATCAAAATAATCAGGATACCCTGGTGGGTAAGCTCTTGAAATTCAAATGGCGGACCGGCAATGCATCACGTTTGGGGAAGTTTTACAGCATGGATCCGGAGTTAGCCCCTGTCTCAGACCAGTTCCGGTTTAATACCATAGTGGATCCCGTACTTTATACCGTGGAGGGAGCCGATGCCCTGGAGCCTGTCGATTCTACCGCCATTACCCTGCTGAGGTATTCAGAGAACAACATGAGTGCCGGGGTGGCTTATCGGGGCAACTACGGAGTGGTGTCCATGGGATTCCCCTTTGAGACCATCGTGGACCAGGAAATGAGAGACAGAATCATGAAGAGGACCATTCACTATTTGTTGATACGAAAGGAAAATGAGTAAGATCAATTGTTTTTTAAGCAGCAACACCCCGGGTGTGTGGGAGGAGTGCATGGCGGAGTTAAGAGCAAGCAGCCTTGTGAACAGGGTTTATCTCTTTGGGCAGGAGCGGCCGGGAGAGCTTCCAGAGGATTGCGGATTTATTCCCACCGACGGGAAGTTCAGTACCCATGCCGTTCGGAAGATAGCCGATCATTCCAACGGAGCCGGCTATACCCTGATTCTTACCCGGGAAACCGGGATCCGTTTGGGCATGCTGGCCCTGGAAAGATTTCTGGAGGTCGCATCGGGAACCGGAGTGGGCATGGTGTATTCGGACTATTACGATTCGGGCGATGGAAAGCTAAGTGCCCACCCGGTGATCGATTACCAGGCAGGCAGCCTTCGCGATGACTTTGAATTCGGACCCCTGCTCTTTTACAGGAGTGCAGCCCTGGTTCGGGCCGTCGCGGGGATTAGTGAATCCCTGGAGTTTGCCGGGCTGTACCAGCTAAGACTGAAAGTGAGCCAGCAGGGACTCCCCTGGAGAATTCCCGAATACCTCTATTCGGTCGAGCAGTTGGATACCCGGGATTCCGGTAAAAAGATGTTTGACTATGTGGATCCAAAAAACAGGGAGGTCCAGGTGGAAATGGAAAAAGCGGCCACCACGCATCTGAAGGAGGTGGGAGCCTACCTGAAACCCGAATTTGAAACCATCCGCTTTGAGGAAGCTGACTTTCCGGTGGAGGCCTCCGTCATCATCCCGGTGCTGAACCGCGAGAAGACCGTGGCCGATGCCATCGAATCCGTAATGACCCAGGAGTGCGATTTTGAATTCAACCTGATCCTGGTGGACAACCATTCCACCGACCGGACCACCGCCATGGTGAAGGAACTGGCTGCCAGATATCCCCGCCTGATTCATGTGATCCCGGAGCGCAGGGATCTGGGCATTGGTGGATGCTGGAATGTGGGCATACACCATCCGCAATGTGGCAAGTTTGCCATTCAGCTTGACAGTGATGACCTCTATGCGGGGAAGGATACCCTGAAGCTGATAGTGGAAGCTTTCTATGAGCAGCAGTGCGCCATGGTGGTGGGTTCATACCAGATGTGCAATTTCCAACTGGAGGAGATTCCCCCGGGATTGGTGGATCACCGGGAGTGGACCCCGGAGAATGGCCGGAACAATGCCCTGCGCATCAACGGGCTGGGAGCCCCCAGGGCATTCTATACCCCCGTACTGCGGAAGATCAACATACCTAACGTAAGCTACGGAGAAGATTATGGGGTGGGATTGGCCATCAGCCGGTACTACCAGATCGGGCGCATATACAAGCCCCTTTACCTTTGCCGAAGGTGGGAGGACAATTCGGATGCATCGCTCAGCGTGGAGGCACAGAACAAACATAATACCTATAAGGACCGGCTAAGGAGCTTTGAACTGGCCGCCCGGATCAAACTGAATGCACAAAGATGAGCCTTCAGGAAAGAGCAGATGCCCTGTTTGAGGATCAGAAAATCAGCTGGCCCCTTCTGGGAGACAACTGGGAGAAGCTCTCAGGGGCCAGGTTGAAGCACTTTGATTTTGACGGATTTACCATCCATGTACAGTGCAATCCCAAGCGGATTGTCTCTTCCTCGGCCAAGGTAGATAAGGTTTCCATCGAAAACAGGGCCTGCTTCCTATGTGAGGAAAATCGTCCCCCGGAGGAAAAGAATGTTTGGTTCGGGGAGGAATACGAGATCCTCTGCAATCCCTTCCCCATCTTCCGCGAGCATTTTACCATTGCCAAGGCGGAACATACCCCCCAGGTGATCGAAAGCGAATTTGGAGCCTTCCTGGAACTGAGCCGGGCCCTGCCCGACCTGGCGGTCTTCTATAATGCACCCAATTGCGGGGCCTCGGCCCCCGACCACATGCATTTCCAGGCAGGGAACCGGGGTTTCATGCCCATTGAAAAGGAATTGGAAAGCCTGAAGCAGAAGTACGGAGTCCTGCTGCTCGAATCGGATAAATCCAGGGTCACTGCGGTGAATGACGGACTGAGAAGGTTCTATGTGCTGGAAAGTGCTTCCAGGAAGCCTTTGGAGGAGATGGGTGCCTTTGCTTTCCGCTTTTTGAGGGAGCTTCAGCATGGGGAGGAGCCCATGATCAACATGCTCTCCTATTATGACCAAGGGTGGAAGGTGCTGCTCTTTCCACGCCACATGCACCGTCCCTGGCAGTACTTTGAAGAGGGAGAAAAGAATATCCTTCTGAGTCCTGCTTCCGTGGACATGGGAGGCACCCTGATTACCCCGCTGGAGAAGGATTTTGAGAAGATAACCCGAGAGGATATTGAGGACATCTTTTCCCAGGTAAGTTTTTCTACCGGTCATTTCGACCGGATGAACCAGGATATGAAAAACAAAATGAAATCTAATGAAGAGACCTTCGGCCCCTGAGATAGATGTGGGCATTGTAAAAGCCGCAAGCATCCGCATCAGGATGGAAGGCGAATTCAAAACAGGGGGTGAGGCGGCTTCCTGGCAGGGGAATGCCGAATTGGCCGTGAAAAACAATTCCCTGGTGATCCGCGCCGGGGGAGCAGAGACCCGGCCGGGAGAATCGGTGATCTTCGTACCCGTGGAGAAAGAGTGCTGCCGCTTTGCTATTGAAGATGTG
>SPBY01000681.1 GCA_004525825.1 Bacteroidia bacterium | reverse complement strand
TCCATGGTCTCAAAGGAGATGGGGCCTCTGAAATCGATGATCACTTCTTCTTTTAACATCTTAAAATCAAAGTAACAAAAAAAAAGCCGAATACGATTTTAACCGCTCTAATTTGAATATATTCGTATAGAATGAAGTAAAAAAATGAGTGAAGCCATCCTGAAAGCTTTGATGCAATTATTTGCATTGATCGTCGATATCGATGAGATCCAGGAGATCTCAGAAAAAGAAAGAGAGATCATCCATTCCTTCCTCTCCCGACAGCTGAACAGCGAATTGACGGAGAAATACATGAGCATCTTCGAGAACTACCTCCTCCACTATCACCAGCATGCCATTGATAAGGGAAGTGTCAAGCAGAGAAAGCGGACTTCGCTTACCGCTGTCAGGATCCTGGCCATCTGTGAACAGATCAACGAGGAACTGGAACAGAGGCAAAAGATCTATGTGATCATGCAGATGGTGGAATACATATCTTACGGGCTCGAAATACGCGATACAGAACTTGAGTTTCTTCAGACCGTAGCCTCCGCCTTCAACCTGGATGAAGATGAGTACCAGGACATCCTGAATTTTGTAATCTACTCACTGAAGAAGATCCCCCGCAAGGAGCTGGTTCTGGTGATTAACAGCGAGCTGGAATCGAAAATTGAGGGGATGCACCATATCCACAACCATCATTTGGAGGGTGAGTTTTCGGTGCTCAATATCCCCAGTGTGAATACCAATGTAGTTCGCTATCGAGGCAAGGAGGACCTGTTCCTGAATGGACAGATTATCCAGCCGGGGATGACTTACACCTTCGATCATGGATCGTCCATCAGGGGACAGAACATAGATCCCATCTACTATACGGATGTAGCAGGTATCTTCTCAACTGCCACCATCACCACGAAAATATCCTTTGTGGCCCGGGGGGTGGAATTCCGTTTTAAAAACAGCGACAACGGGATTCAGGGATTTAACCTCAATGAAGAGTCGGGCAGGCTCATTGGAATCATGGGCGGAAGCGGCGTGGGTAAATCCACCCTGCTCAATGTGCTGAACGGAAACCTGAAGCCCCAGCAGGGGGAAATCCTGATCAATGGATATAAGCTCTATGATGAGAAGGAGCGGGAGCAATTAAACGGGGTGATCGGATACATTCCACAGGATGACCTCCTGCTGGAGGACCTGACCGTCAGGGAGAATCTTTACTACAATGCGAAGCTGTGCCTGGACAGTTATAACGAAGCACAGATCGACCAGGTGGTGGACCAGGTGCTCTATGACCTGGATCTTAATGAAATAATGGACTTCAAGGTAGGTAAACCCCTTCACAAGGTGATCAGCGGGGGTCAGCGGAAACGGGTCAATATAGCCCTGGAGCTGATCAGGGAACCTACTGTTCTCTTTGTGGATGAACCCACTTCAGGACTGTCCTCGGTTGACTCTGAAATGGTCATGAACCTGCTTCGGGAGCAGGTGTTTAAAGGCAAGCTGGTGATTGTGAATATTCACCAGCCTTCCTCCACCCTTTATAAGATGTTCGACCGGATTATTTTCATAGATAAGGGAGGATACCAGATCTATTGCGGGAACCCATCGGAGGCTGTAATCTATTTCAAAACCAAAAGCAATCATGCCAATGCCAATGAGGACCAGTGTGTCAAATGTGGCAATGTGGATCCCGACCAGGTGCTTCAGATCATTGAAGCCAAGATCGTGAATGAGCATGGAAAACTCTCCCGTGCGAGAAGGGTGAGTCCCAAAGAATGGGCCGATCTCTACAGGGCAAGCAGCGGACGAACGATTCCGGAAATACCTGAAAAAGAGGTGCTCCCGGATAACGAGTACAGCATCCCGGGATTGTTTCATCAGGCCAGGATTTTCTTCATTAGGGATGTGCTGGGCAAGCTTGCCAATAAGCAGTACGTGTTGCTCACCCTTTTGCTGGCACCCCTGCTGGCCACGGTCATGGCCTTTTTCACCAAGTACTTCAGCGGTTCCGCGACCGATCCTGCTGCCTATGTGTTCCGAAACAACGATAACCTGCCCACTTATCTTCTGATGAGTGTGATCGTGTTCCTTTTCCTGGGAATGACCAACAGTTCGCAGGAGATTATCAAGGATAGGAAGATCCTGCAGCGAGAATCCTTCCTGAACCTGAGCTGGGGGAGCTATCTGGGTTCTAAAATCATGATCATGTTTGCCATTTCAGCC
>SPBY01000706.1 GCA_004525825.1 Bacteroidia bacterium | reverse complement strand
GCCATTGATGCTTCCACGGGTGAATTACTCTGGTCAACGGATCTGGATTGCCGGATCTGGAGCAAGGCCAGTGTAAAGGAAGACCGTGTTTATATTGGCAGCAATTCTTTTTACGTAATTGATAAAGCCTCAGGGGAGATACGGAAGCAATACGATTTTCCACAGGTGCATGAGGAAAAGAAATACGGGGAGTATATAGACCGAACGGCCAATTTTCACTCATCACCTGCATTGTTCATGGGCATGATTATCCTTGGATCGGACGATGGGAACATTTATGCCATCGAGGAACTATAGGGTGATCACCACCCGGGTGCCCTCTCCAGGGACAGATTCAATGTGAGTTCTGCCATTATGGGAGCGAATGATTTGTCTGCACAGGCTGAGTCCTATACCAGACCCCTCCTCCCGGGTGGTAAAAAAGGGCACGAATACCTGTTCCAGTTTGTCCTCCGGTATTCCCTCCCCGTTATCACGAACCGAAAGGCAAACTTGTGTGTCACCTTCCCGGTAGCACGAGAGTTCAATTTCCGGATCTTCTGTATTTCGCAAGGCTTCCACGGAATTCTTCACCAGGTTGATCAGCTCCTGTTCCAGCATTTGCCGGTCAGCTTCCAGTTCAATGTTGCATTTCGAAGGCCCCAGGAAACGGATTCCCTTTTCTTTAAACTCTTCCCTGAAGAGTTGTTCTACTTTCGGAATAAGCTCCCCGGCTGGAAAGCGTTCTGTTTTCATAGGTGGAAGACCGGTCAGTTTCTTATACCTTTCAATGAATTGCACCAAGCCACTGGATCGCTCCTCAATGATGGAGGCGCTTTGAATGGCGTCCTGCAAGGCCACTTTGCTTAACTGTTCTGGCAGTTTTACCTGGTCCCCATGGGACAGTTTTTTGTGGATGGCCATGGACAGGGTAATGATGGGGGTCATGGAGTTCATGATCTCGTGGTTGATGACCCTGATCAGCTTCTTCCAGGAGAGGATCTCCTGCTCTTCCATCTGTTGGGTGATGTCGTTCAACGCAACTATGTGCACGGTTTCTTGCTTGAGTTTTATCTGAGAAACAAAGATGCTTAGAAGGGTATCCCCACCCCCTTTTTTTAGAGTTTCGGTGAGCTGTTCGCCTGTTCGCATTTCCAGGAGGGTGCTGCTTAGTCCCGGGTGTTTCTGATCGAGTTCCCCCAGGTGATGGACCGGTCCGCATCCAAGGCATTCACTGGCTGCTTGGTTTATGGTCCGGATTTCACCGGATTTATTGAAAGTGAGAATGCCGGTGGAAACGTTGTCCAGGATGGTTTCCAGGTATTGGGCCTGAACCTCCAGGTCAATGCGGTTTTCTTTGAATTCGAGGATCAGTTTTTCAAGGGCCTCATTAAGTCCTTTGAAATTCTTCTCCACATAGCGGACAGAATAGTGCAAAGAAGGATCACTTTCATGCATGTAGGAGAGGAAATTTCCAAGGATCCGGTTGGTCCGGTTCACCAAGTAGATCAGACGCAGGGTAAGCAGCAGGGCAACGATGCCTATACCAAAGGCTGTGGAGGCTTGTTGTCTGGTGTGGAGAAAATAGAAAAACAGGAATGCTGCGGCAAATATCAGCAGGCAATGGATGACGATGGAAATATAGAAACGGTTAGATCCCATATTTTTTCAGTTTTGCATAGAGAGTGGTTCGGGAGATGTTCAGCATCTGTGCTGTTTTGGAGTGGTTTCCCCTGCATTTTTCCAGAACCGTGAGAATGGTTCGTTGTTCCACCTCGTCCAGTTTGAAGGATTGATCCATGGCCGTGGCATGTCCCTCGAAAAGACGCAGGTCATCGGGACCCAGTTGAACATTATCGCAGAGAATGACTGCCCTCTCCATGGTATGTTTCAGTTCCCTGACATTTCCGGGCCAGGGGTATTCCCGGAGCTTCTGCATAGCCTTTTTATTCAAGGCCACATCCGGTTTATTGTATTTACGGCCATACTGCTCCAGGAAGGTAAGACCCAGCAGGACCACGTCTTCGCCCCTTTCTCTCAAAGGGGGAACTTCAATGGCCACGGTGTCCAGGCGGTAAAAGAGGTCCT
>SPBY01000158.1 GCA_004525825.1 Bacteroidia bacterium | reverse complement strand
TGAAACATCCTGGAAATGTTAAATCCGATGTGAATATCTCCATCTAGCCATTTTCCGGTAGTGTGGCCCAGGAAGGCATTCTCTCTCATTCCTACCGAATTGGTCAGGATAATTTGGAACACATGTCCACCGGTCTCAATATCTATTCCCAGCGAAAAGGGATTATAAATCTCGGTGGAAAGGGTTGAGTTGTCTGGTTTAAACAGATAGAAAAATTCAGCATTCAATGAAATCCTCTTGCTCAGTTTTAACCTGGTACCGGCACCTAGAGCAAAAATATCGTTGGGATCCTGCGATGTTTCCACAAAGTTACGATGCAAATATGAGGGAGTCAGTTGAAGGGAGAAACCGGGGCTGAATTTCCTGGCAATCATAAACTGCTGAGTAAAAGTCAAACGATGTCTGAAAGGATTCTCTCTTTCTGGATCGCTCCAGCGAAGTCCGTTCACATATATACCAGACATAAATGAAACAGAAACCGGCATATTTCTGACACCTTTTGACTGCCTTAAAAGCCTGAATTTTGTAAATCCATCTATGGTTTTTTCAAAGGTTCCCCTTCCAAGACCTACCATGACCCAATCCTTTATACCATATTCAAGGCCAAGATGAATGTGGGCCTGGTCCAGGCCGAAAAACTCATAGGCACCCGAATTGATGGTTCCAAACCGGTGGGAGATCCTGAAATCAAGCTGGCCCTCCTTGGTCAGTTCATTGGAATGTCCATTAAGAATACGGGTTGATTTAAAGGTAGCTGAAGTATAGTCTGTGGTCTCTTCCATCTGATCTTCAAGGAAAGATTCCAGGTCCTGTCCGTAGATGCTGGTACCGCTAACTAATAATGCGATCAACGAGATTAAAAGAAACCTTCCCATTTTCCAATTGAGTTTATTGCAGCTATTTAATTTTCAGGGCTACCATCATTCACCCATGCTTCAATTATACTTATTGTACAGTCATCCAGCTTATCAGAATTCTTCGGCATGGCCGGAATACCTTCCATGTGGTTGATGACCTTCACAATAAGTGAAGAAGAGGCAGAAACATCTGCATGGTCTTCAAATGCATTCCCGGAACCAAAGTCAGGAGCATTTGCATTGCTGTGGCAGGAATAACAATGATTGCTTAGGACAGGCACAATGTCCATGGCATAGGAAACATCCAGGGTGTCGCAATTCTCTGCTTCGGGATAGAATGTTTCTTCATTCTCCCAGGAGCAAGCACTTGCAAGCATCAGGATCAACAGATAGATAAGTTTCTTTTTCATGGGCGACAGTATGCTAATGACTCATGGCAAGGAACATGCCTCCAAAATATGGGATCAGCCAGATCAGCCAAACGAATATGCTGAATCTGTGAAATTTAGTGAGCATTGACTCCATCGACTTCCGGATCACTACGGTGGCCCAGATGGCATGACCCAGCATTAACCACAATGCTATTTGCCCTGTCAGGGTATGCGGATCCCGCAAATCAAATTTCCCTTCAGCCATCATATGCATGGCAAGGGTCCCTGCCACATCAAAAGAGAATCCGATCCAGAATGTAACAACATGCCATGGCTTGAGTATCCGCGCAATTCGTTCAGCCCAGATTCCTGTTGAATAAAAGACCAGAGCCAGGGTAATCAGAATGGAAGATACAATGATCATCATTTGCTTGACTGGAATACAAATTTAGTGTACAATAGTTAGAATATCGCCTTCCTGTACTACAACATATTTCGCTAAAGGGGAATTTGCTGGTCCGTGCAAAACAGAACCCGTGGTACTAAATATTGAACCATGGCACGGACAAGGGAGATTACCATTGCCGTGGTTGTATGAAACCCGACAACCCTGGTGGGTACATACGCTGGATAATGCAATGAATCCATCTCCTGTATTAATAACGATTACTCCCTGGTCAACATAAAAACCACCGTCGGGTACAAGACTGCCGTATTTGGCATTGGTCAGATCAATAGTGAGTACACCCGGGTTCGGATTGGGATTAGGATCCGGATCGGGATCATCCTTCGCACAGGAGGTAAGGACAGCCGGAACAACGAAAAGTGCTACGCTTCCGGTAGCAAGGTTTCTGATTAATTCTCTTCTGTTCATCGCTTTTAATTATTCATAAAGACTAAATTATTTTTATTTAATCTAAATATAAGGAAGAATGCTTGGAAATCTTGGTGACCTGGGTCACAAAGGCTTGATAATTTTGATTTTACCACGCTCCATCGAGATCATGCCTTCTTTCTCCATTTGCTTCAGAAGACGCGATATTACCTCTCTGGCTGTCCCCAGCTCACCGGCGAGTTGCTGATGTGTTATTTCCAGTTCATTGTTTACTGTATGCCCCTTCAGATACAGTATAAGCCTGGTATCAACACTTTTGAATAAGACCTGATCCACCAAGGTCATCAGTTCAGCCATCCTTTCGTAATGCAACTTTACGACAAACTTCCTCCAGGTTGAGTATTTGTCCAGCCAGCCTCGGATTCTATCTGCTTCAACAGCAATAATGCGGGTATTCTTCTCAATGATGGCTTCAGCTTGACTCTCCTTGTTGGAAAGGCAGGAGTTAATAGAAAGTATGCAGCTTTCGCCGGGTTCGATGTGGTAGAAAATGATCTCACGGCCAGTAGGATCCAATTTTCGAAGCTTAATAGATCCTTCAAGTACCAGGGGAATCACTTTGATGTATTCATGCTCCTTAAGAATTAGGGTGCCCGCTTGGAATTCAAGGACTTCCAAATCATTTAATTCATCAAGCAGGTCCCGTTCGAATGAGAAAAGGGCGATATTTTCAGCAGTAATCATCCGTAGAAAGTTACAACAAAATTTGTCAGATTTCCAGCGCTTATAGAACTGTATGATAATGGGATCGGGCAATTGAAAACAGCCTCCATCTGCCAAGGATAAAATAGTAGGCTTATCGCAAGGATATTATAACAGATTCACATCTGTCATTATTTCCAGTACAGCTGTCCCGGGATGGTTTAATACTTTTTTCATTGCTTCCTTCAAATCACTCTTGTTTTCTACCCGGATACCCATTGCTCCACAACCGCTTGCAAATTCGGCAAAATCGGGATTGTGCAGATCCGTGGCAAATTTTTCAAAGCCTCCAGATCTCTGTTCCTTGCTTATCTTACCCAGCTCCCCGTTATTTAACAAGATCAGTTTGATATCCATATTGTATTTTACCGAGGTGACCAATTCTGCCATATATTGAGCAAAACCACCATCACCTGCCACGGCAAGTACCGGTCGATTGCCCCTGGTCGCTGCCCAGGCTCCCAATGCAGCCGGAAATGCAAAACCAATGGATCCCAGATAACCAGACATGAGAAAACTCTGTTTCCTGCATTCAAAATACCTGCCCAGCGAATAGGCATTGTTTCCCACATCCACGCATATAACTGCATTTTCAGGTGCCATTGAAGAAAGGGTGTCGAAAACTGCCACTGAGCTTACCCCCTTACCATGATCTTCGTCCAGCCGTTTAAGCTTTTCCTCTCTCCAAATTTTCCACCGTTGAGTCAGTTCTGGCCGTTGATCGATATTATGTGTCTTGTTTTTTAGCGCTTCCGCAAAAATTTCAACAGTGATCGATATCTCACCCCATACGGGAGCATCAATTTTATGAAATTTACTCAATGCCAGCGGATCAAAATCCACCTGAATGGTTGGCTTTTTTGGAGTAATGCCTGTATGATTACTGAATGAAGCACCCAACACAATGAGCAGGTCACTCTCGTTCATAAACCACGATGCTACGGGAGTCCCGCTTCTTCCCAGAACCCCAGCTGCCAGGGGATGATGATCCGGTATCAACCCTTTCCCTTTAAAGGTGGTCAATACGGGTGCGTTCAACTGTTCGGCAAACCCAGTAATCCCTTCCATGTGAAAACGTGCCCCATGCCCCACCACGATGACCGGTCTTTTTGCCTTTTCGATCAGAGATAGTGCTTTTTCAATACTTTCTCTTGGCGGGACAATCTGCTGCGCGCTCATTCTTCCCTCAGGAGTCTGAGCCTCAGCATTTTTAGCCTGAATCCCTTGTACTTCATCAGGAAAGGTTAAATGCGACACATCCCTTTTCAGTATGGCATGTTTGATGGCTAATGCCATCAGTTCGGTATGCTGACTGTCCTTCTGTACCCGATGATTGAATTCAGCGACCGTTTGAAATGCCCTAACCAGGTCCACTTCCTGAAAATTACCTGTCCCGACCACCTGCGTGGCAACCTGTCCGGTTAATGCAAGAATGGGGGCACGGTCGACCTTAGCATCCCATAACCCTGTATACATATTGGTGGCACCGGGTCCGGCTATGGAGAAACATGCTGCAGGTTTTCCTGTCAGTTTTCCATAGGCACTGGCAGCAAAAGCTCCAGCCCCTTCATGCCGGATGGCTATGTATTTGAGCTTTCCTTTCTCCTGCTGCCTTCTGAGTGCATCAGCCAAACCAAGGTTTGAATGGCCTACCATCCCAAAAACTGTATCCACCCCCCAGTTCACCATGGTTTCTGCCATGATGTCGGAAATGGTGGTTTCATGAGCTTCTTCTTCGTAGATTCCCAGAAAAATACCATCTTCCCTCTCCTCTACAGGATGGGATTCGACGCCATCGTCAAATCCCGGGGCTTTTCCCGTGCAGGGATGGTAGTCCCAGCCATGCCAGGGACAACGAAGTATTCCGTTTTCAATGCTTCCTTCTCCTAAAGGCCCTCCCTGATGGGGACAATGATTATCCAGCGCACAAATCTTTCCTTCAAAATTTGAAAGTGCAAACTGTTTATTATTTACAGTAACCGTCATTACACGGTCCACTGCCAAATCAGATTTGCTGTTCAGGACTTTGTGCCAGGAAAGTCGCTTATTCATGATTTAATTATTCAGAAACCAGCTAGTTGTCTCTTTAATGAATATGTGGATTATTTTCAGTGCTTCCTCACTGGAAGAACCCGAAACTTCATTTAATGGCAGAACTGCACCATTCCAGTGCTCACCGCTTACCCATTTCCCTGCATTTAATGGCTTAAGATTCTGATAGGAAATGGGGGACTCACCATGATATCCCGACATGTAAAAATAGGCTTGTCCCACCATAGTGTCCTCCATGGCCAGTCCAAATCCCAGTCCAAGACTAGCTTTCACCTGGATATAGATGCCCGTGTCAAAATGATGCGGCCAGATGCGGATCTCACTTTGCAATTGCATATAACCCAGCATATCCTGACAGGCCCAATTGGCCAGAACGCGAAAATAGACCCAGCGCCTGAGACCTTCATCTGAAATATCTGTTCTATTTAATTTTTCAATTTTGTAGTCAGTAATTTCATGTAGTAGTGGCCGCAAAAACGCCTCAGTACTCATATTTAATGATCCGGGATATTCGCTTACACTTTTCTCCAACTGTTCCGCAGTCTTGTTAAGCACAGGTACCTCATGCAATATCTTCTGCTTTGCATCCAGCCATTGGAAAGAAAGTGAGTGTAAGTTCAGAGCGAGAATTATTTTCCCTTTCGGGGCATCAATCCAGCGGCCCTGTATGCGTATCTCAAGCGGATCAAAATAGAGATTGGTGTGGCTCTCGTCTTCCTGCTCAGGTACATAAGCCCTGTTTGCTTTTGCAATAAGCTGGCTGAGCCAATGAAACTGCCTGTCAATAGTATTGTATTCTTGCATATTCCAAATGTAATCAAGTTCTTAAAGCAGAGCTTCTGGCGCTGAGCGCCAATATTAGAATAACTATTGGATGCTGTATTCAGCAACCGCTGTAACTTCAACGTTTTTTCCAATCTTTGTGGATACCATTTCTGAATCATTGAAAGTAATGCCATAATCGGCCAAAACCAGATTAAAAACGGCATTTACTGTCAAAGACTGATCCTTTACCGTAATGGTTCCTGATTCTTTCAGGGGATTGGTTTTGTCCTTGATGGTCATTTCACCTTCAATTACTGCCTGGTATTCTCCATTTTTTGTAAAATCAATCGCATCCAGATTTGTGATGGTCGCTTTGAATTTTGCTTTGGGATATACATTTGACTCCAGGAAATGCTCGTTATTGAAGTGTTCCTGCATCATCGCTTTTTCAAATTCAAAACTTTGAATGGGAACGGAAAACACCACTTCACCAGTGCGGTGATCAATGGTACTTACCGAAGCATAATTATTTGCTTCAATATCCTCAACAGGAGTGGTCGAATAAAATTTAATGTGCGTTTTAGAACTCACATACCGGTCCTGGGCCTGTGTCATAATACTAAGTGTTGCAAGTACAACTGCCAGGAATAATCTTAAATTTTGCGTTTTCATTATTTCTATTTTTTTTAATGATTTTTCATACTTTGAAGCATTAGACGTTTAGAAAAGTCAATCCTGACAATTCAAAGACTTCAATTATATTTTTATGGTTAATATCTTGTTTAAAGCATAACCGAAATGCTTCTAACAGTTATTGTATCCAGTAATGATTTCTTCAAGGTACTCGTCCAGGTCCATTTTCCAGTAATGGTTTGAGAAGATCTCCACTTCGTTAAAGCCAATGAATCCTGCTTCCTCCACCCATTGTTTGATCCGGGAAACAGGAATGCATCCTTTGCCCATGATTTCACGGTCATTCAGAAAATCAGCTGTGGGGACTTTCCAGTCACAGATATGGAAGGCAAATATCTTTCCCAGCTCTCCACATCGTTTGATTTCCTTCTCCAGATCGGGATCCCACCAGAGATGATA
>SPBY01000012.1 GCA_004525825.1 Bacteroidia bacterium | reverse complement strand
CGGTGGATGGATGGCCTCCATCATATTCCGTTATTCTGAGGCATTGCTCATTTATGCAGAGGCAAAGGCAGAACTTGGCACCCTTACACAGAATGATATTGACATCAGTGTGAATCTGCTCCGCGGTCGCGTCGGGATGATACCAATGGATCTGGGCAATATTGCATTTGATCCGGATTGGGACTACCCGGACCTTAGCCCCATCATCAATGAGATCCGTCGCGAGAGACGCATTGAGCTGGCCTTTGAAGCAAGCAGATGGGATGACCTGGCCCGCTGGAGGGCCCATCACCTGATCGAAAATATCAGGCCCAGGGGAATTAAGTATGTGGGATCAAACCTGGAGGGCACCTACTTGAAACCGGATGGATCAGGTTTGCCAAGTATCATTGTGGGCGTAAATCTTTATGTGGACGGGGAAGGATATATTGATCCCTACCAGGTCCAGGTCCCGACTGGATTCGGATTTGATCCGGAGCGCGATTACCTGGCTCCCATTCCAAGCGATGAACTAACTCTTAACAACAACCTGGACCAGAATCCCGGATGGTAATAAGCAATGAAGCGTAAGCCCCAAATCTGGATATATGACTTGTAGAAATTCCATTCCCAAAGGATGGCTGGCCATGACCTGCCTGATGCTGTGCTGCGCCTGCACAAAGCAAGTCACCCTGGACTCCCTGATCACAGAAATGGCCATCAGGTCCAAGCTGAGTTATTATCCAGGGACCCAATACCATCTCCGGCAATTTAGCAGCTATAATCGCGCTTCTGTGTCTCCAAACCATGAGGGATGGTATGCAAATGCCGACATGTCGCATTTTATAAGGGTGGAACAGCACATGGGGCGACGGGAATTCGTCATGTTTGATACCGAGGGGCCCGGGGCCATTGTCCGGTGGTGGATGACATTCTATCTCGCCCAGGAAGGGCTCATACGGGTATATCTGGACCACCAGGAGCTTCCTGTGATAGAGGGGCGTGCTGATCAGGTATTGAGCGGGAATCTGCTTTGCTCTGCCCCCTTTGCAGTTTCTGTGCATCTGGGAGTGCCTGTTTATGAAAAAGGAAGGGATATGGACCATAATTTCTACCTCCCCATTCCCTTTGCCACCCACTGCAAAATAACCTACGAATGCGATGCCCTGGAACTAACTGAGGAGGGTAACTATTTCCCGGATGTTTTTTATAACATAGGCTACCGGGACTATCCGGAAGGAACCAGGGTAGAGAGTTTTTCAAAGGAAGCTCTCGCAAAGTCCAAACCGCTGCTGGATAAGGCGAAAGAGTTACTGGAAGATCCCATAATAAATCATGTGGATGAAAGGGAATTCGATAAAGAGCTTGCTCCGGGAGCGGCCCTCACATTGGACTTCGATCGAAGGGGTGCTGCTGCCGTGGGTAAGCTGCTCCTGGAAATTTCTGCCCCAGATACCTTACAGGCCTTGCGATCGACCGTTTTATCAGCATCATTTGATGGTACAGAGACCATATGGGTCCCGGCAGGTGAATTCTTCGGCACAGCTAATAGGACGAGCCCTCATCAAACCTGGATGAACCGTTCCGACGAGGATGGAGTGATGGAATCCCACTGGGTGATGCCCTTTCAAGAAAGCTGCCGGCTTACCTTTACCAATTACGGCAAGGAGAATATCAAAATCACAGGAAAGGTTGTACTAACCGATTATCAGTGGAAATCAAACAGCATGTATTTTGGCAGCTCCTGGCATGAATACCGTCACCTCTATACCAGAGACAGTCTCGGAAATTACTTCGACCTGAACTTCATTGGTATCAAAGGAAAGGGATTGTATGTGGGCGATCAAATCACCCTTTTTAATACTTCCTATCAATGGTGGGGGGAAGGGGATGAGAAAATCTTTGTGGATGGGGAAACATTTCCTTCAAGTTTTGGAACGGGTTCGGAAGATTATTATGGATATGCTTTCGGACGCCGGGAACCCTTCTCTCATCCTTTCATATCACAGCCTGTGGGAGATGGGAACGAGGGCAATTCGAATGACGGAGGTTTAACGGTCAATATGCGCCACCGCTCCCTGGATGCCATCCCATTCACCTCTTCGATAAACTCTAACATTGAATTATGGCACTGGGCACCCGCCCGGATCAACTATGCCTTGACCTCCTATTGGTATGTTCAATATCCTTTTGAGTTGAATGTAAAACCAGAGATTGAGAGTGTAAAGTATCCGGTGGCCAGAACAAGCGCAGATTTTGAAGAATGAAGAATATGACTGATACAAACCGAATCCCACTGTATGGGAAAAGCGCTGTGGCTTGCATCCTATCCCTATTCCTGTTCTTGTTTATCTCCTGCAAAAATGAGCCAGATTATTATAGTGTAGATGATTTTGAAGAAGTTGAGAAAATAGATGTCCACTTTCACTACCTGAGCATGGATACCCGCTATATGGAATTTGCATCATCCTTGAATTTCAGGCTGCTTTCTCCCAACTGGGATGGGGAGGTTTCCATCGATGAACAATTGAAAATCTCAAAATATATGCATGGGGCCTATCCGGAAACCTTTGCATTCCTGGGGACTTTTTCGGTAGATCGTTTCATCAGCCCCGGTTTTGCAGAAAGCACCCGGAGCAGGATTCAGGAGTGCATGGATGCAGGCGCATCAGGCATAAAGATCTGGAAGAACATTGGCATGGTCCTTCAGGACCGAAATGGCGGATATGTAATGATTGATGACCAGGCCTTTGAAGGGATTATTCATTACCTGGAGGAGAACCAGATACCGGTAATGGCACATCTGGGGGAACCCAAGGATTGCTGGTTGCCTGAAGCAGAAATGACCGATCCGTCAGATCTTGTTTATTACAGGAATAATCCGCAGTACTATATGTATTTGCATCCCGAAGTACCCTCATACGAGGAACAGATACGAGCGCGGGACCACCTGCTTGAGATGCATTCCGATCTTGATTTTATCGGGGCCCATCTGGGTAGTCTGGAATGGAGTGTCGATGAACTGGCAAAACGCCTGGACTTATACCCTAATTTTAAAGTGGATATTGCATCCAGGATCTACCATTTGCAGTATCAGTCTAAAACAGACCGTGAAAAGGTTCGGGATTTCATGATCAAATACCAGGGCAGGATCCTCTATGGCACCGATATGGAAGTGCATGACATGCATGAGGCTGATGTCGGTGTTATTGAGGCAAACCTTCTCAGGACATGGAAGTCACACTGGATCTATCTGGCCACCGATTCGTTGATTCAGGTTGAAGGCCTGCAACTTCCCAAAGAGGTGATTGATAAAATCTATTTTAAAAATGCCTTACCTTTTTTCAGATGATCCTAAGAAAATCAAAGTTTGGTTTCCTGGCTTTTGGTCTGATCTTTCTTCTGATCACCTCCTGTAAAAAGACCGATCCATCCATCACCACCGGCACATTATTGGAGGAGATGGTCGATTTGAATCGACTCACACGCCTGCCTGAGCAGGAATACAGAACTGTTCAGTATTCATCGTACGACAGAAGAAGTACAAAGCCCTCCGAAAGTGGCTGGTTTGCCAACGAAGATGGGTTTGGAAATGAACCTGTTCCTGGCTTTGAAGAAGTATTAAAATCACCGGATGAGAGGGGGATCGGCGAATATCTTATTTGCGACATTCAGAATCCTGGTGCCATAGTTCGTCTCTGGACGGCTGGGATAAAGGGGAAGATCAGGCTGTTTCTGGATGACATGGACACCCCTGTTATTGAGGGCAATGCAGAGGATTTTTTCTGGTATACCGTTGCCTCTCTCTGGCCGGAGGTGACAGAAACGGACTCTTCAATAACATTTCGGCAATTTGATGCTGTCTATTTCCCCATACCCTTTGCAAAGTCTTGCCGGGTGGAATGGACCGGGGATATCCGGGATCTGCACTTCTATCACGTGGGGGTGCGCCTATATGATCCAGGCACCCGCATCGTAACTTTCAAAGCCAGTGATATTATCCAAAATGCACTGAAGCTCTTAGAGATCCAATCCACACTGAATTCTGCAAAAGAGGAGCTCACTTCCGAAATCGGGTATATGGAATTACCGGAAATAAGGGTGCCTTCTGGTTCCACCATGGAAATATTGAAGCTTGAAGGCGCACGGTCCATTGATTATTTTTCCGTAAAAATAAAGGCCGATCATCTGGAAACTGCCCTGAGGAATTCCGTCTTAAGCATCTACTTTGATCAGGCCTCAATCCCCCAGATCCAGGCACCCCTTGGGGACTTCTTTGGCTCAGCACCGGGCTTAAGTCCCTATCAATCCTTCCCTTTTTCGGTGGAGGAGGATAGTTCCATGGTGTGCCGGTTCGTCATGCCATTTAAGCAACAAGCCCGCATAGAGATTGAAAATACCTCTAGGGAAGATGTCACCATTTCCGGAGGAATCCGGACCACAGGCTATGCATGGGAAGAGGGAAAATCAATGCACCTTCGGGCCAGGTGGCGCATTGAACACAATATTACGGCACCGAGCATCAACGATCCAGGGAGTGAGATTTCAGATTATATATATCTGAAAGCAAAAGGGAAGGGCAGGCTTGTGGGTGCAGCAAGTTTTATATATAATCCTTGTAATGTTCCTACCTCCTGGGGCAACTGGTGGGGTGAGGGAGATGAGAAGATCTTTGTAGACCAGGATACTTTCCCTTCATTTTTCGGCACAGGTTCCGAAGATTATTACAACTATTCATGGTCGGCCTCCCATTTGTTTTCTTATCCCTACTGCGGACAACCCAGGAACGATGGACCCGGGAACAGGGGCTATGCTTCTAATTTCCGCTGGCACATCCTCGATGATATTCCATTCAGTGAAAAGCTTGCTTTTTACATGGAGCTAGCTCATCATGGAGTAGTACCAGAGTTTAGCTATGGAAGAATTGTCTATTTCTACGCCCTTCCTGATCTTACGGACGATTATCAAAAAATAGCACTTAGCGATATCCAACAAATCGCCTACCTCCCATGGTCTCCCGAGGCTTATCTGGGCTCAGCCGGTTTCAGGTTTATACAGTCAGAGCAGCTTATTGATGAAAATCCTAACATCCAGGCAGACAGAGGTAATTTTTGGGCAGAAGGGGCCCTGATGATGTGGTCACCCACCAGAACGGGTGAAAAGATCAGCTTTCAAATCCATGCCGATCGATCCAGCGATGGGGCAAGAATCGGATTTACACTTTTAAAAGGACCGGAAGGCGGCACCATGACTATTCAGGTAAATGGGAATCCTGTGAAATTTAAAGGAAAAGATACTGTTGACCTGCAGGGACCAAGAAGGTGGGTACTGGATAATTATCTTTCAGAACCCGTTCAATTACGCGGTGGCCAAAATGAAATAACTCTCGAATCAGGGGATCCCGTGAAGGGGAAGAAAATAGGGATTGACTTTGTTTGGATAAAAGAACCATAAACTGAAATTAGATCCAATGAACTCCATCAAAGGAATAGTGCAAAACCTGGATGTTTTCCAGGTGAGTAATCCAACTATATTATCTAAGGAGAGGGTGATATCAGTGGATGCCCTGAGAGGATTTGATATGTTCTGGATCATGGGGGGGGACCTGGCTTTCAAAGGACTTGATAATGTCTTTCATAACAGGATCTCAGGCTACATCAAGGAACAGATGGACCATGTGGAATGGTTCGGATTTCATTTTTATGATATCATCATGCCTCTTTTCCTGTTTATGGTAGGCGTATCGATGGTATATTCTTACAGGAAAAGGCTATCTCTTGCCACTTCGGACAGACAGCTGTGGAAGCATACACTCAGGAGAATCGGGATTCTATGGATTTTAGGGATGGTGATCCAGGGTAACTTATTAAGCTATGACATTCACAGGTTCCATTTTTATTCCAACACCTTACAGGCCATCGCCAGCGGATACCTGATTGCCACAGTCTTCGTACTCTATCTGCCTGTCTTATGGCAGGCTGCTGCTACAGTCGGTTTATTGCTCACCTACTGGGGCATCATTGCGCTTATACCCATTGGAGGTACCACCCTCCATGCCTATGATCCGGAGGGTAATGTGGCCATGTATGTGGAGAAAATGGTGATGGGCCAATCAATCGGCTGGGGCACCTATACCTGGATCGTTTCCACGTTGAATTTTGGAGCAACTGTGATGCTGGGGGTCTTTTCAGGTTACATGATGCAGTCAAATACCGGGAAATACAGGAAGTTCTGGAACTATTTGATTTTTGGGATATCACTGATTTCCCTGGGTCTGATCATGGACATCTGGCACCCGATCATCAAGAAAATATGGACCAGTTCCTTTGTATTGTTTTCCGGGGGGATTTGCGTACTTATGCTGGCGGTCTTTTACCTCTTCATTGATGTGTGGGGCATACGCAAGGGTACCCGCTGGCTTATCATTCTTGGATCGAATGCGATTTTCGGATATGTGGCATGGCACCTTTTTGAAAAGAGTCTGGTCGGGGTTTCAGAAACATTTTTCAACGGCCTGACTCCCTGGATCGGGGAATGGTATGACTCCCTGAGATACATTGGAGGATTTTTGGTATTGTACCTGATCATGTGGTATATGTACAGAAACAAGACTTTTATAAAGATATAATTTCCCTTCATCTTTAATGATTAGCAAAAATGAAATCCAACCGTAGAAGTTTTTTCAAAGTCGCAGGAATCGCCACTGCCGGAATTTTCTCAGGAAGCCTGCCATCCTTTGGCTCAAATGAACCTAGAAAGGCACCTTCTCCACTTGAATTGACCCACGGGGATGCCTATGGGATGCATACCCGGACCTTTAATATGAGTGGGTTTGCAGCCCCGAAGATTGAAACGGTACGCATTGGTGTTATAGGGCTTGGCATGCGGGGCCCCGGTGCAGTTGAACGCATGTCTAATATTGAAGGCGTTGAAATCAGGGCACTCTGCGACATAAGACCGGAAAGGGTCGCCAGGGCCCAGGAAATTCTTTCCAGTGCGGGCTTGCCTGAAGCAAGGGCCTATGAGGGAAACGTTGACGCCTGGAAGGAACTTTGCACAAGCGATGAAATCGACACGGTATATATATGCACCCCATGGAACCTTCATACCCCTATGGCTCTTTTCGCCATGGAGAACGGCAAACATACTGCCACTGAAGTTCCTGCGGCTACTACTCTGGAGGAGGCATGGCAACTGGTTGAAACCTCAGAAAAAACAAGGAAACATTGCATGATGCTGGAAAACTGCTGCTACGACTTTTTCGAACTCCTTACTTTAAACATGGCCAGACAAGGTTTCTTTGGCGAACTGACCCATGCTGAAGCGGCATACATACATGATCTCAGACAGCTAAATTTTAGTAAAAATGCTTACTATAAGATGTGGCGTTTAAAAGAGAACCAGCATCGCAATGGGAATCTTTATCCAACCCATGGGCTTGGACCCGTATGCCAGGCTCTTGATATCAACAGAGGTGACCGGATGGACTATCTCACATCCATGTCAAGCAATGATTTTCAATTGGCAAAAATGGCAGTGGATCTGGCAAAAGAGGACCCGTTCTACAATGAGTTTGCCACGGAGGGGTACCGGGGAAATATGAATACCACACTGGTAAGATCGGAAAAAGGAAAAACGATCATGATCCAGCACGACACAACTTCCCCCCGGCCCTATTCGCGCATCCACCTGATCAGTGGGACCAAAGGCATAGCATCCAAATGGCCCGAGCCAGAGAGAATTGCCCAGGGCCATGAGTGGTTTAATGAAATTCAAATGGCCGAGATTCAGGAACAGTACACTCCTGAGATAGTCAGGCGGGTAGGTGAAATGGCCAAGAAGATCGGAGGCCATGGGGGCATGGATTTTATCATGGACTGGAGGCTTATCGATTGTCTCCACAATGGAATTCCGCTTGATCAGGATGTGTACGATGCTGCTCTCTGGAGCAGTATCGCTCCCCTGAGTGCATGGTCGGTAGCCAATCGATCCAATTCCATCGATGTCCCCGATTTCACCTGTGGATCCTATAAGTCCAACCATCCGGTGGATATCTCTCTTTCTGCAGGTGGAAATACAGGGGTCAGGACCATTGTAGAAGGCTCCAGGAATCAATTGGTAATTTGAATAGTTAACTGAGTTCTATTTTCACGCTATGAAAAAACTAGAATCATATGTATTGGCCGGGCTATTCGTCCTGGGGATTGCCTTGATTTCCTGTTCCGGTGAGAAGCGATCAGCCGATGACCAGAAGCACCAGTTCAATGGCAGTTACACTGGCAAATTTCTTGATCGGGTTTCATTTCCGATCGGAGGGATCGGAGCAGGCATGTTTTGCATGGATGGTACAGGTTCCATTTCTCACCTGTCCATCAAAAACAAGCCTGAGATGTTCAACGAACCTATTGCCTTCGCAGCAATCAGCGTGAAAGGCATTGAAAACGGGGCAAAGCTGCTGGAAGCTCAGGTTCCGGAGTGGAAACTATTTGGCCCTGAACAGAGCGCCAACGGAGCCCCGGGAAAGAGTTATGGTCTTCCGCGTTTTGAAAAGGGCAGCTTCCTGCCACGATTCCCTTTTGCTACCCTGAAGCTGGAAGACAAGGACATGCTTTTGGAGGTTGAAGTGCTGGGGTGGAGCCCCTTCGTCCCATCGGAGGAGGATAACTCTAGCCTCCCGGTGGGGGCCATGGAATATACTTTTAGAAACACATCTGCCAAAGTACTTGATGCTGTATTTTCATGGAATTCAAGGAATTTTGTAATGGAATGGAGCGGTCGCATTCTGCAGGCAGATAAAGGCTTCATTTTAACCAGGTCTTCCCAGGAAGGCCCCCCTTCGGGCAGGACCGGGTTTGCTGCATTTGTAGATGATCCCGGGGCCATTGTGGATTATTGCTGGTTCAGGGGAGAATGGTTCGACCCTCATATGATTTTATGGAAGAACATTGAAAATGGGACCATGCCTGACCATTCTCCGGTGGACTCACCAGCTCCCGGAGCCTCCATCTTTGTGCCTTTCAAGTTGAAACCCGGAGAGAAAAGAACCATCATCGTGAATTTCTGCTGGTATTCGCCCGAGTCGAACCTGATTATTGGTCACACGGCAGAAGATAATGATGAACTTCCTTTTTACCAGCCATGGTATGTGAGCAAGTTTCAGAATCTCAAGGGGATCATGAATTACTGGAGACTGAACTATGCCGATTTGAAGAAGAAAAGCGAGCTATTCCGGGACGCCTTTTTTTCTTCCACCTTGCCCCCCGAAGTCATAGAGGCTGTGTCTGCAAATCTGACCATTTTGAAATCACCCACCGTGTTGAGACAGTTGGATGGCAGATTATGGGGATGGGAAGGCTGCAGTGATGAAGAAGGATGCTGTCCGGGAAGCTGCACCCATGTTTGGAATTATGCCCAGGCCGTTCCGCATCTTTTTCCAGCTCTGGAAAGAACGCTTCGTGAGACCGAATTTCAGGTCAGCCAAAATGATCAGGGACACCAGACTTTCAGATCAAATCTGCCAATATCTCCTGCCTTGCATAATTTTCATGCAGCGGCCGACGGTCAATTGGGGGGGATCATGAAGGTTTACAGGGATTGGAGGATCAGCGGGGATACCCAATGGATGCTTACCCTGCTGCCCCTTGTGAAAAGAAGCATGGAATATTGTATTGAAGCATGGGATCCCGGGCATAAGGGTTATCTGGAAGAACCCCACCACAATACCTACGACATTGAATTCTGGGGCCCGGATGGCATGTGTACCAGTTTCTATCTGGGCGCACTTTCTGCAATCATTGAGATGAGTAAAGCTGCAGGCACCCCATTCGATCACTTTGAATCATTGCTCCAAAAGGGAAAATTATATACTGAATCTGAGTTGTTCGATGGGGAATATTTCATACAAAATGTAAAATGGGAAGGGTTGAAATCACCAAATCCTGTGGAGACAGCCGGGGCAAGCTACAGGACTACCTATACAGAGGAGGCTCTGGAACTATTAAAATTAGAAGGACCAAAATACCAGTATGGCAAAGGCTGCCTGTCGGACGGCATTTTAGGGATGTGGATGGCAACAGTTTGCGGACTTGACGAGGCGATTGAGGATGAAAAAGTCAAAAGCCATCTTGTGGCCGTTCATAAATACAACCTCAGGAAGGAACTGATGGATCACGCCAATCCCCAGAGACCCACTTTTGCTGCAGGCAAGGATGGCGGACTGCTCCTCTGTACCTGGCCCAAAGGAGGTAAATTATCCCTGCCTTTCATCTACAGCAATGAAGTATGGACAGGAATAGAATACCAGGTGGCCAGTCATCTGATGTTTAAAGGAGAGGTGGAAAAGGGGCTTGAAATTGTCCGCGCATGCAGGGACCGGTATGACGGAAGGGTTCGCAATCCTTTTAATGAATACGAGTGTGGAGCCTGGTATGCCCGGGCCATGTCGAGCTATGCATTGCTGGAGGGATTGACCGGTGTCAGATACGACGCAGTGGACCGCGTATTATATATAGACTCCAAAGTGGGCGATTTCAACAGTTTCATCTCCACCGAAACCGGATTTGGCAACGTAGGCCTGAAGAACGGGGAACCTTTTGTCCATGTAGTGTACGGCAAAATTGAGGGTGACAAAATTGTGGTATCGGGCACTGAAAAAGAATGGAAATAATGTAATATACCGGTCACTGAATAAAAAACCTGCCATGCGAAAATCATTCCTGGTAAACAAACCGACCCAAATTGAAAAAGCTGCATTCCCGGTCATAGATGCACACAATCACCTTTGGGGCAATTTTGAAATTGAAAAAGTCATTGAGACGATGGATTCAGTAGGTGTCTGTTGTTATGCTGATCTAACGGGCAATGTACACATTGAATTCGCTGTAGGCGGGTACCTCATCAAACAAGGTAACATTTCTGACTTCTTCAGCAAGTGTGAAGAAAAATTCCCCGGCAGGTTCTATTGTTTTACCATGGCGGACCTGGCTCATCCGGCAAGTGAGCCACTTTTTTACGATGATAAAAAATTCGTCGAGGGCTTTATTGAAACCCTGAGAGCGCATGTCAGGCTTGGGGCCAAAGGTTTAAAAGTTTTGAAGGAACTGGGACTTCATTTCAGGGATTCTAAGAATGAACTTGTCCCTGTGGATGACGACCGATTATTTCCAATCTGGGAAGAGGCAGGGAATCTTCAAATCCCTGTCCTGATCCACCAGGCTGATCCGTCAGGATTTTTCGAACCGGTTACCCCTGAAAATGAGCATTATGGATCTTTGGTGAAATATCCTTCATGGAGTTTTGCCGGTCCTGAATTTCCCAGGAAGCAAGACCTGCTGAAACGAAGGGATCGCCTGGTGAAGCAACATCCAAATACGACTTTTATTCTGCCGCATTTTGCAAATCATGCCGAAAATATCGAATATGTATCGCAATTACTTACCGAAAACCCCAATGTATACATAGATTTTTCTGCCAGGATTGATGAGCTGGGAAGACAACCCTATTCTGCCAGGGAGTTTTTTATTAAGCACCAGGACCGGATCATTTTCGGAACAGATATGCCTGCAAATCTGGAAAGTTCGGTGGATATGTACCGCACTTATTTCAGGTTTCTGGAAACCTATGATGAATCGTTTTATGCACCCGATTACGACGGGACCTTTGAACGGGTGCGCTGGCCTATTTGTGGCATTGGTCTTCCGAAAGAGGTTCTTAAGAAAATCTACTACCAGAATGTATTAAAAATCATTCCGTCACTAGAAGTAAATATTGACTTAACCGGATAAAAATAAGGGTATGCTCAAAGCAAAAGTGGGATTTATTGTATATGGGGTTCATAAGGATGGCTTACTTGACCCGAAGGGAACACCTTTCATTGATGAAGAGATTGTTTCTGGTGCCAAAATGGCATTGAAGAACAATGGATTAGAGCTCGTAGAATACGATATTGTTCTGGCTTCCAGGCAGGAAGCCAGGGAGTGCTTTAACACCTTCAAAAAAATGAATGATATTGATGCCGTCATTCTGTTTGCGGGCACCTGGGTCTGGGCTTCACACCTGATTGGGGCCGTTCGTGATTTTGCAAAATCGGGCAAGGGTATCGTTCTCTGGACCCATCCGGGCAGTCAGGGATGGAGACCCGTTGGCGGATTGGTGATGCAGGGTGCCTTCAAGGAGATCGGGTTAAAACACAGGTTTGTATACGGGAGTTATAAAGATCCCGTAGAGATGGAGAGAATTACCTCCTACTGCCGGGCCAGTGCCATGATGAATTCCTTAAATATGTGTACGATTGGCTCCTTCGGCGGCAGGGGAATGGGACAGACTTGCGGCGCCGCAGATCCCTCTCAGTGGATGAAGACCTTTGGCGTGGATATAGATTCACGGGATACGGAGGAATTACTGGATACTGCCAAACTGGTGACCCGGGAAGAGATCATGGAAGCCAAAAAAGGAATGCAAAAGTTTTTTTCTGTTCCTTTTCCTGAAAACGATCAGACGGAACGTTCCATCAGGCTTTACCTGGCAATTAAAAAGCTGTTGAAGAAAAATGAATGGGATTTTTACACCATTCAGTCCTTCCCAGGCCTTGGTGATACTTACAGTGCAAGCTGTTTTGCCCAGAGCATGATGCTTGAAGAAGGCATTGGCACATCCACCCTTGGAGACTTCAACACAGCCCTTACGGTAAAATGCCTAAGCGATTTAAGCAAGGAACCAGTGTACTATGGAGATTTGCAGCATATTGATAAAATGAATCATGAAATTAAAATCATAGGAGATGGGGCCTGTCCGCCTTCCCTGGCTGGAAGACTTGGTCCAGCCGGTTTTGCCGAACACGGTATCCCAACCGAAGGAGAGGCAGGGGGGCTTTCCATTAAACTGGTCTGCAAAGTGGGTGAGGGTGTGCTCGCAAGACTGGGGAGGAACGATGGACGATTTGAAATGGTCATAGCCCGCTGTTCTATTTTCGAACCTGCGGCTGATGAGCTTGAAATAAGAAAAAGTGAATGCGGTATTCCCTTCTGGCCTCATGGATTTGTGAAGGCAGAATGTGATATAGATAAGCTGTTGCAGGCATGGAACAATGAATATGCCTGTCTTGGATATGGAAGGCATTTATATGAGGAGCTGAAGGCATTTTGTGAGATCGCGGGAATTAAGGCCGTAGCTCTTTAATCCTTTAGAAGTCTTCTAATGACCTCGGAAAAATCCTGATCCGGAGCCAACATAAATTGTTGCATAGAATTCCGTTCAATGCCCTTGTGAATCGTGTGGGGGGAGCTTACACTTAATCCGGAAAGCAGGGAGGCCAGTTGCTGTGCATCAAATAGATGAAGACCTACTGCAAGGCCGCAGAGGATCCCTGAAAAAAAGGCGTCCCCGGCCCCTGCTGTATTGATGGCATAGGCTTTAATGGCAGGAAATCTGGTTAAATGGTGTCCATCCCAGCACCAACTGCCCTGATTCCCCGCAGTAATAGTGACCAGAATGCTTTGATTATGGATTTGGAGTTTCTGAACGGCCGAGATTGCTTAGCTCGGCCCCCGCCTTCTTTTACATCCAGGAAATGACCGCTTCTGCTTTCCTCTCTCCCCAGTGTATGATCACCATGAAGCTTAAAGATTTTGCCACTGCCGATACCTCCCGTTCCGAGGAGGCCTGTATAACGCAGATTAGGTGTTTCAAAATTAAGCGCTCTTGCTTTCATTGCGGATTTTACCGAATGAGTTCCCAATCGGGATTCTCACTGATCGGGTGCGTGGCGGTATCCACGGTGGCAGTAATTATTGCATCAAGATGCTCCTGGCAAAGGGTGATGGGGTACTCCGGAGTCAGGGGGCCAAACAGGGCCACCCTGAGTGCTGTTTGTTTCCATGCTCCCGTATCACTAAACAATCTTACTTTTTTGGCCGAGAGGCATTCTTTTACCCCGAGGGTTACTGACATGGGCGGAACGAACTGATAGGCCGATCCGAATGTGCGATGCGCCAGTGCAATGATGGTGTCCAGGTTGTTCTCCTGTATTCTTACTGTTGAGTTACGTACTTCTTCAAGGCTCAGAGTACTGTAGGGGTGTCGTCTTGCCTGGTTGTAGGCTATATGTCCATCTTGTCCCCACCCCCCCAAAATGATATCGATGGCAGTATCTTCAATGTCTTCCTGTACCTGTTGAAAATTGTTTGCATTCAGCCATCTTCTGTTTTGTTGGGGAACGGATAAACTGGATAGAACAGGGGCATAAAAGTGCCTTTCCATGATTGCGCGGAAGTTGAAGGGATGTTTCTTTGATAACTCCCTTCCCTGCCAATCCAAACATTCATCCATATGAAAAACAATTAGCTCTTTTAAACTAATTTGCTCCTTATTGACCAGATCGGTAAAGGGTTTGTACCAGCACGACGGACCACAGGGAATGATGGCAATTGTTGGTTTGCCTTTGGCATTGTTCTTTTTAATTTCATCGGCAAGTTCTGAAGCCATAAGATTGCCCATTTCCATGGAGTCTTTTACCATCCGAAATGGAACCTTCAGGGCGGGATTGTCAACAAGTTGATTAGATGGTATATTACACCATTGGTAGAGTTCGGCTGCTGTAAGATGATTGCTCACAAATAACTTGTTATCAACAGTCCCTAAAATCCGGTTTTCTTTTTTCAAGATATGCAAAAATCCCCTCTCTCAGATCGTGAGAATCGTAGAGTTCTTCCACGCAAGCAGATTCAATTTCCATGGCACTGGATATATCTGAATTGGATCCCAGGGTGATGGAACGAAGAACTTGCTTCATGGAAGCAGCGCTTTTCCCAGTCCATTTATTTGCACATTTCCTGGCCTCCGCAAGCAATGTTTCTCCGGGCACGATCAGATCCACCAGGCCCATGGCCAGGGCTTCGTCAGATCGTATCTTTCGGCCTGATAGCACCATTTCGATGGCTCTGCTCTTTCCCACCATGCGTGGCAATCTGAACGAACCTCCAAAAGCCGGTATCATGCCAAGAGATATCTCCGGCATACCCATGATAGAATGATCGGATGCGATGCGTATGTGACAACTCATCGCCAGCTCCAGTCCGCCCCCTAAACAAAAGCCGTTGATGGCCGCAATCACAGGTTTAGGACTGTTTTCAATGTTTAGAAGGACCTGTTGGCCCAAGGATGACATTGCCCTGGCATGTTTTCCGGACTTTCGACCGGACATTTCTTTAATATCTGCTCCGCTGGAAAATATCCGCTTCGTACCAGTGATTATGATTACTTTGACCTTGGGATTTTTATTAAGTACACCAATCGTTTTGTCCAGTTTGTTTAGCATGGCAATTTTTAATGCATTCACCGGAGGATTGTCCATGGATACAAGCGCAATCTTATCTGATATTTCCAGGTGAAGATACTGGTTGGGTAATGCAGTATTCTTTATTGTTGCTTGACCTTTCATATGATCGACAGATTACTACTCTGTTAATTGCCCAGGATTAGAGGCTTCTATGTCGCTATTAATCAGGTAATATACTTCTCCATTCTCGAAGATTTTCTTACCGCCGGTGGAGATGATTGCTTCTTCTGCAAGCTGCAGTATTCTGTTGACAATATCGCTGATGCGATTGTAAGCTGGTAAACCATCCCGGGTGAAATTTATATAGGTGTCATTAAAAGCTTGTGTCCAGACTGGATTCCATAAGCCAAGGGTAAAGCGGGGGGGAATTACAGAAGCCCCATGGATAACACCGATCAGTCCGGCGCAGGTGGCGGCCTGGTTATCACAGTCCAGGCCCGCCGAAACTGCAATCCCCGTGGTTTGTTCAAAATCGCCATCTCCATATAAAATCGCCATGATTCCGAATAATCCGTTGGATAAAGAGGAAACATCTGAAACAGGCACCTCCATATCTCCTCTTTTAAATCGGTAATATTTTTCAAATATGAGTTTTCTGGTGATTCGCCAGTCCTCATTTTGAGCATGCCAGTCAATGACATCTTCTATTCCTTCATAAAAAGGACTGTCATGCGGGATATACCTTAATGCCTGAGCAACTAGTTCATTGACATCTTTTTCGAAAATGGCAGCACTGTACATGACCGCATAGGCAAGGGTCGGATGCGTTCCCCAATCGTCATTGGTAATGCGTGCTGACCATTCAGCCCTGTCAACACTTCTCCGGATCATTCCGGGATAGAGCATGCTCCATATTTCGTTAACCAACTGTGGATCTATGGCGTGCCAGTATACATTGTTTGCCTTGCTACCTGTTTCCGGTGGGATCAATCCTTTAGACATCAAATCGCGGGCGGCCCGGTTGGCACACCATATGTTGCGATTCACATGATTGATCCACATTTCTGTAATCTCATTGTAGTTGATGTCTAATCCGTATTTTTCAACCGCATGAAGTGTAACAAATTCAATGTCAGTATCATCATCCGAGAACGCCCCTCCCAACCAATTCGTTACCACGGGGCAATACCCGCGCAAATCGTTTCTGTTAATATGCAAAGATGTATCGTCATCGAACTGATAGTACCTGTCTATAAGCACCGGAATAGGGTCTTCCAGGTAGGTCCCCTCAAAAGGAAATCCCATATAGTTCCCAACGCATTGTCCAATCCAGTACCCTGAAATTTTATCCTTTAACTCAGCTTGAGAAATCTTTCGCAAGGTTTGAGAGGATCCAGGGGCTGCTAACAGGAATGCGCTTAGGAAGAATAGTAATCCTGATTTTACCAGAGCGCTTTTATGGTTGGACATAGGTGTTTTATTACTTGGATATATGGAAAACAGGAAGGTTTATGGATGAGGGAGTTTCGGCTCCATAATGCACATTTTGCCTTGCATTGACGAATTCTGTGGCATTAAAAGCTGGTTCGCAGCTATTTAAGCTTCGATTATAACGGGGAAACCAACTGGACGTAATGATCACCCTGAGCTTATGCCCCGGATTTATTTG
>SPBY01000175.1 GCA_004525825.1 Bacteroidia bacterium | reverse complement strand
TCTGTGGGATGTACTGGAATCGAACCAGTGACCTCTTGCCTGTCAAGCAAGCGCTCTGAACCAACTGAGCTAACACCCCTTATTCCTTTCGGGAAAGCAAAGGTAGTAATTCATGGGAATTTTGGCAAGTGAGATTTCTTGGCTGTATTTGCACATCTTTATTGGTAAATTGCATATTCCTGCGGAGGGAGCCATCCATCCGTTAAAGTTTGAAGAAAGGCAACTATGTCTTCCATCTCCTGGGTCGTTAATCCCAGGTCACCCATCTCATCATAATTCACGTTTTGGGGAACTTCAGGTTCCGGCCAGGATAGAATATCACGACTGTTATAAAAAGACACTACCTGAAAAAGTGTTTTAAACACTCCATTGTGTAAATACGGAGAAGTAATGGCAACATTTCGCAGTGTCGGTACACGAAATTTTCCAATCTCAGCGGCATCCTTTACAGTAAGTCCTAATCCAAGGTCCACAAAATCCTTTCCTTCCGGATTCAGATCTTCCTCTAAAGAATAAAATGGATTTTCAGGATTTTTGGGTGCCCCAAGATTATCATAAGAAAAATCCGTAAATAAGGGAGGAGTACCATCCGGCAAAGCAGTGTGGGGATGGCAGGCCGCACAATTGCCTTTCCGCTCGGAAACAAATAATCCCATGCCTCGCATTTCCTGAACAGTTAAATCCGCTTCACCCTTTAAAAAATAATCGAATTTTGAGGTGAAGGGCCTGAATTCTTCGGTCATTTCATAAGCTGCAATGGCATCTGCCATATTATTATAGGCTAGAGAAGGATTCGATAGAGCATCCGGACCGTAGACCTCCTTGAACATTCCTGAATATTCGAGTTTCACTAACTTTTCAAAAATTGAAACAATATCCCTGTTGGCCATTTCAAGTGGATTCAGCGGTGGCCCCATGGCCTGTTCAGCAAGGTCATTTGCCCTTCCGTCCCAGAATAGTCCGCCAATCCAGATATTTTCAACAGTATCTCTGTGTAGTGGAGGCACAAAGGAAGTATAAGCAATTGTCATGTCATTTCGATTGCCATACCTTCCTTCAATAATTCCTTTTGATACAGGCAAGCCAGTATTCCGATCTGCAAAGGCCAGTTTTGGGTCATGACAATCTGAACAATCTTGCCCCACTGGATCGGAAAGTTGCTTTTCAAAGAACAATAATTTCCCTAGTTCTTCTTTGGGAGTCAATGATAACTCAGTTGTATTCTCATTCGTCTGATTACATCCACATGTAATGCAAACGAAACTAACAATCAGTCCTTGGAGGACAAATCTGAGCGCCGGATTAAACTTCATAGGTTTTAGTATAAGACCAAGGTAAGGAATATGAAAATAATAGCAGCCAATAGATTTGCCTAATTTAATCCAGAATTCCTGACAGGTTATCCTGTATCAGCTGCTCGAACTGCTCCATCAGCAGCTTTAGTACGGGGTGCGAAACGTCAAAGCTATAGTTATCAAGCATTTTCACAGGCAATACTTTGGGGGAAGTACCGGAAATAAATGCGGATACCAGGCTGTCCAAAGTATTCAGCGACACACTCCTTTCAATGATGGGAATGTTGTGCCCATGAGCGATTTCAAAAACATATTTCCTAGTAATTCCTGGTAGGATAAGCCTTTCAGGGACGGTGATGAGGCTGTCTTGCTGGTCAATGAAGAAAAGGTTGGAACGACTCCCTTCGGTGATTTGTCCATCATTGTTCAGAAGAACGGCTTCATATACCCCGTGATCCCTGATGTATTGTCCCACGGAACTTCGAAAGCGATCATCCCATTTTTTGATCCCTGGATTGGACCTGATGTAGGGATAGGTAAGCAGGCGGACTCCCTCCTTGTACATGGAGGGATCAGGATAAACATAGGGAATGAAGTAGCATAGGAGATCGGAGCCATGCTCCACCGAGGGCTGGAGGGAGATCCTGATATTTCCCTGCTTGAAGGAGTTCTCCTTCAGCAAAAGGCTGAGGTCTTTGACAATGGCCTCTTTTCCGGGGTACACAATTGCCGATCCGGCCAACGATAGTCTGAGACGATCCAGGTGGTCCTTCAGAAACAAGAGTTTTCCATCCATCAACCTGACTACCTCATAATAGATATCGGCAGACATATCGGGGATAAAACCCGATACATCTGCCGATTTTCCGTTGATGATAAACTTTTTTCCTAAGATCTTTCCTGAACTCATTCCACCCTGATAGAGGTAGCCGGATTCATCCTTGAAGCTTTCAGTGATTGCCAGCTCACGGAGATCACGGCAATGGTTAATGACAGCAACAAAGATATGATAAAGGTCCAGAAAGGAAACTCAACCCGATAGGTGAAATTCTGAAGCCAGTTTTTCATGGCAAAATAGGCCAATGGCCAGGCCAGCACATTAGAGATCAGCACCCATTTTGAAAACTGAGTCAGGAATAACATCAGGATCTGGTTCTGTGAGGCACCCATCACCCTTATGACCCCGGTTTCGCGGGTTCGTTTTACCGTCATGAAGGAGGAGAGTCCCAGGAGTCCCAGGGCTGCAATAAAAATGATAAGGATGGTGAAGGAGATCACCAGGGCAAACACCACCTTCTCTTCTTTGTACAGCGCATCCAGTTCATCGCGCAGAAAGCTGTACTGTATGGGAAATACTGGGTGAAAAGATTTTCTGACTTCTTCGATCCAGTCGATCACCCCCTGCATATCATCACCATTTACCCTGATCGTCAGGGTGCGCATAAAGCCTAGATTGTCGAAGCAGCGCAACACCAGTGGTTCCACCGGGTTATGAAGGGAACCGTAGTTGAAATCCTTCACCACCCCAATGATTTCGCCTACCGGGGTGTTTGCTCCCTGGATATTTACACCCGGAATGAACTGTTTCCCCAGGGCAGAATCACCCCATTGCATTTCCCTCACAAGAGCCTCATTCACCACAAAGGCATTGGTCAGATCCGAACCGAACTCCCTGTCATAAAAGCGTCCCTCCACCAGGGTGAGGCCCATCACTTCCATATAATCGTGGTTGACCATGCAATTGTTGAAGGCCTTTTCCAGCATTTCGCCGTTGTTCTGTTCAGCGGTCATCACCTGTTTGCCGTAAAAACGTCCGGGTGCGGCGGTAGATGTGGAGGTCCCCTCCACCGCCGGATTTCGCTCAAGCTCTTCCATAAAGGCCACAACATTGTTTGAAATGGCTGTATCATTCATGGACAACAGCAGGATCTGATCCCGGTCAAATCCCAGGTCTTTTTTCTGTATAAAATTCATCTGTAGCGCCACCACAATCGAACCTATGATCATGACGGCCGAAATGAGAAACTGCACGATTACCAGCCCCCTTCTGATCCAGCTCCTTTCTTTGTTGCTAATGCCATTGCCTTTCAGAATGGAAACCGGGTCAAAAGATGCCAGATAGGTAGCGGGGTACATCCCTGAAATGAATCCGGTAATCAGGGAGATCCCCAGGATAAATAAGAGAATGGAAGGTTTGAGGAGGGTGTGAAAGTCAAAGCTTGTACCGGCCAGTTTGTTGAAAAGGGGAAGGATCAACAGGGTCAGAAACGCCGAAAGAAGTCCAGAAAGGAGAGCCATCGAAATGGATTCTCCCAGGAATTGCGACCTGAGGGCCCCTTTTTGGGCACCACCCACTTTTCGTATTCCAATCTCCTTACCGCGGCTGGTGGCCCGGGCAGTGGTGAGGTTGGCGTAGTTAATGCTGGCAATGACAATCAGCAATACCGCTATGATTCCCATGATATAGACGTAGTTCATGTTCCCTTTGGGAAGGTCCCAGGTGAGTTCGTCCTTTTGGAAATGAACATCGGCCAGGGGTGTGATCCTCAGCTTGAAAGAGGCGTTGATCTGGTCGCCCAGCTCTGCCATGTATTTGTCATAGAATTCAGGTATTTTAGGAAGGACCATGTCCGGGGTGGTGTTCTCAGCCATTAACACATAGGTGTAAGTCTGTACGTTCCAGAAGGAACCAGCACTTCGGTCGTTGAATCGTTCGCTGCCTATCTGGTCCTCAATGGTGGCTGTCGATATGAGCCCGTTATAGCGCAGATGAACGTTTCCCGGAAGGTCTTCAAAAACCCCGGTGATATTGAAGGTGGTTCCTTGCAGATCCTCCATGCTCTTCCCTACCACATCCCAGGTTCCGAAGTATTTGTGGGCCAGGGAGCGGCTTACCACCATGGAGAAGGGTGCGACCAGGGCGGTATTTGGATCTCCTGCAATAAAAGGAACTGTAAAGATTTTGAAGAGGGTCGAATCGGCCAGCATGATGCTGTCCTCTTTAAAAGAGTCTTCCTCATGTTTGAAATAGAAATCCCTGCGGGGAAGAATGCGGACCTGCTCCACAATCTCTGGGTAATCGTCTTTGAGGGTAGGTCCCAGGGGAAACTGGGTGATGGCCGTAAGGTCCTGTTTTTCACTGATGAAAAAGTCCCCTTCAAGCCGGTAAATTCGCTCGAAATTCTCATTATGCTTGTCGTAGGTGACCTGGTCCTGGATGTAGATAAAAATCAGGATGGAAGCCGTAATACCCACTGCTAGTCCCAACAGATTAAGCAGTGTAAAAAACTTATCCCTGACAGCATTTCTGACCAGGGATAGGAGGTAATTTCTGAAAAGTGACATTGGTACGAAAGTTTGTGGGTTATGCAATCTATTTTAAAATCAATTGTAGTGCCAAAACACCTAATGGATTAGAGTTCAGGAGTATGCGATTTTTCACTGCAGCCTCAGGTGTACGGTAGCGGATTGTTGATGTTCATTTCCGGACAGGGAAAGGGCCTTTTTGTAAAAAGGATTATTTTGCTACTTTTACTTTTGACCGCACTGAGATGGCAATCCTATATGGGCAGGCTGATTTTTTTTATAGACGACGACAAAGTAATTCTGAATCTACTGGAATATACCTTTCAGAGCAGGCACGATTACGATGTTGTCTGTTACAAAACGGGAGAGGAGTGCCTGGAAAATCTGCAACGCAACCCTGATCTGATTGTTCTGGACCACATCCTGGAAGGAGTAGACGAACATACCCTCAATGGTCTGGAAACACTGAAAGAAATACGTAGAATCAACAGGGAAATTCCTGTGGTGATACTCACCGGACAGGGCGATGATAAGCTGCTTTCTGAATTCATGGAGAATGGAGCTGACAAGTACCTGACCAAGGATGATTATTTCATCAACTCCCTCATAGAAACCATTGAGCAAGTGCTCAACTGATCCACTTTTTTTTAATTCCGCCTGTTTCGTCTTTTTAATCCCCTAAGTGTCATGAATTAATGAGCGTTTTTTGTTTTTTTATATGAGATAAATTTATACTTTTGCACTCCCAAATTGAAGGATCGTGAGCAAGCGGGGTACATATGCAGTGCGCATCTCGGGTTTAGGAGAGGGGGATCATGATTTTTCATTTGAACTTGACAGGCAGTTCTTTACATTATTTGAGCATCCGGAAATTGAAAGCGGAAATGTGCATGCCGAAGTGACTCTGGAGAAGAAAACGGGAGTCTTTTCGCTGCATTTTTTGCTGAAGGGAGAAGTGGAAGTTGTATGTGACCGTTGCCTTGAAAAGTTCATGACAGGCATTTCTAGTTCACAATCCGTTTTTGTGAAGATGGGAGATACTACCGGGGAAATTGAGGATGATGTGTTGATGATCGGCAGGGATGATCACGAAATCGAGGTAGGACAGTATTTGTTTGAATTTATCATACTGGCTCTTCCTTATCAAAAGGTTCACCCTGAAGATTCACGGGGAAATTCAACATGTGATCCGGAGATGCTGAAGCTACTGGATGCTCACAGGTTCAGGGAACCTGACCAGAAAGAAAAAAGCGATCCCAGATGGGATGCATTGAAAGGAATAATTGAATAAAACGAATAGATATGGCACATCCGAAAAGAAAGATTTCGAAGACAAGAAGAGACAAGAGAAGAACCCACTATAAGGCTGAAGCTCCTACACTCTCTACCTGTTCCACCACCGGAACTGTACATGAACGTCACCGTGCATATTATGTAGATGGCAACCTTTATTATAAAGGCAAGTTGGTCATCGATGCTGAAGCTGATTTAAGCTAAGTAGCACTCTTTCCAGGGTGACAGTCCGATAACCCATGCAGATTGGGATCGATATGATGGGGGGCGATTTCGCTCCCGGCTCTACCATAGGTGGAGCGATTCTTGCTAAAGAATTCCTGCCCGGCAATGTGAATGTTGCATTGATTGGGGACCAGGATGTCATCGACCGCTACTCGGAGGAGCATCAACTCGATCTCAGCGGAATATCCGTAATTCACACCAAAGATTCTGTGGGGATGGATGACCATCCCCTGAAGGTATTTAAGGAAAAGCCCAATGCCGGCCTGTTCCTTGGCCAGAGGATGCTGATGAATGGCTCACTGGATGGCTTCTGCAGTGCTGGCAACACCGGCGCCATGATGGTCGGTGCCATGCAGATTATCACCTCCATTCCGGGCATCATTCGTCCGGCCATTGCTGCACCCGTTCC
>SPBY01000113.1 GCA_004525825.1 Bacteroidia bacterium | reverse complement strand
CAGGATACGATAGTACCCACCGAAAACCAGTGGCTCTGAACCCCAATGGCCATTTCACCAGTGGCCGTATCCCGGGCCACAATGGAAAAGGTATGGGCCAGCGGATCGCCAGATTCTGGATGAACCTGGGCTTCAGTGGGCTTAGCAGGAAAAAGAAGGAAAAGGGCGCATACAAGCATTGCATTTTTTGCTGACATGGTTCGGATTTTTGTTAGCGTCAGTTCAAAAATAGCATTAATTCAGATAATCAGAACTTGCAGCAAGGGTCAGTCGTCGGTGATCAGATGGCGAATCCGCTCAATCTGTTTCTGCTTGTTCACCTCTCGAAGGCTTTGTGCAGTCTTGGTGAAATAGGTGTGACCCGTAATAAACTTCACCTGAAGTTTGTTCCAGTCATTGAAGCTCCCGATCTTATTCTGTTCATGCAGTTCCTTGTATAGAGTGTTTGAGACCGGTATCATATCGCTTCTACCCAGGTAATCCAGGTCCGCATCACAGATGATCTCCTGGTGAATGTCCTTGGGTTGCGGAGGCAGTTTGGTAGCCATGATGATGCCGCAGATTTTTTCGATCTGCTCCTGCGTGTATCCGTATCCGGGAAGCCACTCCTTCACCAATTGCGTGCCATGGTACTCATGTTCATCATAGGCCACAGTGTGCCCCGCATCATGAAAGAGTGCGGCTGTCTTTAATAGAAGGATCTCTTCATCGTTGAGTCCCTCGGCCCACCCGATCAGTTCAACCTCGGTGACCACATCCACGGTATGCTTTACATTGTGGTAGTAAAGATAGGCAGGGAGCTCTTTTTCAAGTATATCGAGTATCAGTTCCTGGAGATCGTTAAACTGGAGCAGTTTGAATTTGGTACTGAACAAAGCATTGGGTAAAGTCCCTTTGCCGCTCAAGGAGAACTCGGTACGAATCCCGTTCACCACAAACATCTCCAGGTCGCCTTTGTACTTCACCGGCATCTTTCCATAGTATTCGCAGATAAAGAACTCCTTGATCAACTCGTAGGTCATCACCGATACGAGGATCTTTCCATTGTCCCCCACACCTTGCATCCGGTGTGCAATGTTGACAGTATCACCCTTGATGTCATAAGTGATCTTCCTTTTTCCCGAAACAATGGCTGTGACCGGACCTGTATGGATGCCCAGACTCATCTTCCAGTAACTCCGTCCATCTATGCGTCTTAGTTGATTCAGGAACATATTCATCTCCAGGGCAGCCATCACCACATCAATGGGATTGGTGATGTTTTTCACCGGGATACCCCCTGCGGCCATATATGTATCGCCTATAGTCTTAATCTTATGGATCTTATACTTCTTGAGTACTCTGTCAAATTCGATCAAAACCTCGTCCAGCTGGTCCATGGCCGCCTCCGAAGATACATCATCGGTCAGATGCTTAAAGCCTGCGATGTAAGCAAAAAGTACAGTGGCCATGTTGTACTTCTTTACCCGCTCCTGGACCTTGGGTAATTCTCCTCCCTTCACCTTTACCTCCATATGCGCCTCTTGCAGCTGGAGTTGCATCATCTCATTCTTTTCGCTCAGCTCATTGACAGCCATCCGAAGCATTTCATTCATACTTAACAGATTCTGGTTCTTTCTCACCAGTTTCTGAATACGTTTCAGCAATTCATCCTGCTTTTGTCCCATATGAACTAAATTATATCCTTTTTAAAAGGATTTCAATTTTTTTTGTTTGATATCTTTGTGAGATAACCTATCTGCCCGTCATGAAAAAATCAATATCAATCATCGCCCTCCTGCTTGTTGCTATGCTATCACTCCTTTCCCAAAAGAACGTAAATTCGTTCGTAGTAGTTTCATATAATGTGGAAAACCTTTTTGATACAGTCAATTCGCCTGAGTTCGACGACGATGAATTCACACCTTCAGGGGCCAAAAACTGGACCTATGACCGCTACGAAAAAAAACTAAAAGATCTTGCAGAGGTGATAAAGTCCATTCCCGGGAAAGAGCGTCCTGCTTTGATCGGGCTCGCTGAAGTTGAAAACAGAGGAGTTCTTGAAGATTTGCTCGAGGTACGCGGATTGAAGAAAGAAAAATATGAAATTGTGCATGAGGATGGATTGGATCCCCGAGGAATTGAATGCGCACTGGTCTATCAGCCAGAACTCTTCAAATACCTAAGTCATGAATACATTCGGGTGGAGGATGCAGTGGATCCTGATTACATCCACAGGGGAATTTTGCATGTGAAAGGGACCGGACCCGACGGCTCGAGTCTCCACATCTTTGTGAACCACTGGAAATCGCGAAGTGGTGGAGAAAAAGAGACTGATAGGCTTAGGATGTTCTCGGCCATCACCCTCCGAAAGCAGCTTGATATGCTGCTTGCCAGAGAATCGGGCTTCAAGGTGATCATCCTGGGAGATTTCAATGATGAACCGACCAACAACAGCATCACCAAAGGGCTTTCAACCACGAACAAGCGTAAGAACATTGAGATGGGTGAGTACTATAACCTGTTCTATGACCTGCATAATACAGGCAACAACGGGACCTACAATTACCAGGGCACTTGGAACATGCTGGACCAGGTGATTGTCAGTTACAGCCTGCTGAACCAGAAGAACGGACTCACTACCGGGTATGAAAGCGGACGGATCTTTAAAGAGGAGTTTATGATGTTCGAGAGCGAAAAATACGGCATGGCCCTTCCTTCTGCCACCTACAGTGGACCGCAGTACTACGGTGGGCCAAGCGATCATTTGCCGGTATATGTAGAATTTACCTGGTAGAATGGAATTCAAACTCACTTCGGATTTTCAGCCCACGGGCGACCAGCCGGAAGCCATCAGACAATTGGTGGAAGGTTTTCATGCGGGTGACCGGTATCAAACCCTGCTGGGGGTCACCGGATCGGGAAAAACCTTTACGGTGGCCAATATGATCCGGGATCTGGACAGACCTGTACTGGTCCTCAGTCATAACAAGACCCTGGCAGCCCAGCTATACAGTGAGTTCAAGCAATTCTTTCCTGAAAATGCCGTAGAGTATTTTGTGAGCTACTATGATTATTACCAGCCCGAAGCTTATCTCCCGGTCACCGATACTTACATCGAGAAGGATCTCTCCATCAATGATGAGATTGAGAAACTGAGGCTAAGTGCCACCTCTGCGCTTCTATCGGGAAGAAGGGATGTGATTGTGGTCTCCTCGGTCTCGTGCCTCTATGGCATTGGAAATCCCGATGACTTTCACAATTCGACCGTCAAAATCAGAAAAAACTTGATCCTCAGCCGGAATGTGTTTCTGAGAAAGCTGGTGGACGCCCTTTACTCCAGAAACGAAGTGGATTTCAAACCTGGTACATTCCGGGTCAGGGGCGATACCGTAGATATTCACCTGGCCTATGCGGACAAGGCATACAGGATCGAGTTTTGGGGGGATGAGATTGACTCCATCAAATCGATCCATCCAGTAAGCGGTCACACCATTGAGGAACACGATGAAGTGGTCATCTTTCCCGCCAACATATTCATCACCTCCAAGCAAAGGGTTAAGTCCGCCATTGAAGAGATCCAGGACGATATGATGAAGCAGGTCGCATTTTTCAAGGGCGAACAGAAGCTGATCGAAGCTCAGCGAATCGAGGAACGCGTTACCTATGACCTGGAGATGATCAGGGAACTGGGGTACTGTCCGGGCGTGGAGAACTACTCCAGGTACTTTGACGGCCGTCCCCCGGGAACCAGACCTTTCTGCCTGCTCGACTACTTCCCGGATGACTTCCTTACTGTCATTGATGAAAGCCATGCGACCCTGCCCCAGGTTCATGCCATGTACGGAGGCGATTACTCAAGGAAGAAAAACCTGGTAGAGTATGGATTCCGCCTTCCGGCTGCGGTGGACAACAGACCCCTGAAATTTGACGAATTTGAGAATCAGATCGGGCAAACCCTGTTTGTGAGTGCCACTCCTGCTGATTACGAGTTGGAGAAATGCGGGGGCGTTATCGTGGAGCAGGTGATCAGGCCCACGGGACTGGTGGACCCTGTCATAGAACTAAGACCCAGCCTGAACCAGATTGATCATCTCATCGGAGAGATCAATGCCAGGATCGAAAAAAGGGAAAGAGTGCTGGTCACCACCCTGACAAAACGGATGGCCGAAGAGCTTTCTAACTACCTGATTAAACTAAATATACGCACACGTTATATTCATTCAGATGTGGATACCCTGGAGAGGGTGGAGATACTGGAGAATCTCAGAAAAGGCACCTTTGATGTGCTGGTGGGGATCAACCTGTTGCGGGAGGGCCTTGACCTGCCAGAGGTAAGCCTGGTGGCCATTCTGGATGCGGATAAGGAGGGTTTTCTCAGATCGGAACGCTCCCTGACCCAGACTTCCGGTCGGGCAGCCAGAAACCTGAACGGCAAAGTGATCATGTATGCCGATAACATGACCCGTTCCATGCAAAGAACCATCGATGAGACCACCAGGCGGCGAAAGAAACAGCTTGAATACAACGAAATTCACCAGATCACCCCCACCCAGATCATTAAATCGACCAAATCATTGTTCGATAAGAAGGACGATTCAGGCTTAAGAGGTGCCTATGCCGACCAGGCAAAAAGTGATATAGCTGCCGATCCGGTAGTGAAATACATGGGCAAAGCCGAACTTGAAAAGGCCATTGATAAAGCGAAGAAGCAGATGGAAAAAGCAGCCAAGGAACTTGATTTTATTGAAGCAGCGCGCTTCAGGGATGAGATGTATGCCTACCAGGAATTGCTCGACAGCAAGGATAAGGAGGGCTAAATTCAGGATGGGTGTAACCAAAAACGGGGCTGCCTGTTGACAACCCCGTTTCACGATCAAAATAATATGGTCCTAGCCCAGATAAGTTTTAAGTAATTTGCTCCTGGAAGTGTGGCGTAGTCTGCGTATCGCTTTTTCCTTGATCTGACGAACGCGTTCGCGTGTCAATCCGAATTTTTCGCCAATCTCTTCCAGAGTCATTTCCTGGGTGCTTATTCCGAAGAACAGCTTGATGATGTCCCTTTCCCGTTCGGTGAGCGTGGCCAAAGCCCGGTCCACCTCCTTGGAAAGAGATTCATTAATAAGTGTGTTGTCTGCATTGGGTGAATCGTTATTCACCAATACATCCAGAAGACTGTTGTCTTCACCATCGACAAAGGGTGCATCAACGGATACGTGCCTTCCCGATACACGGAGAGTGTCTGATACTTTCTCCTTGGGAAGGTCCAACGCCTCGGCAAGCTCCTCCGGGGTAGGGGTCCGTTCATTCTCCTGCTCAAATTTCGAAAACGCCTTGTTAATCTTGTTCAGTGAACCAACCTGGTTCAGCGGAAGACGCACGATTCTTGATTGTTCCGCCAAGGCCTGAAGGATCGATTGCCTGATCCACCAAACGGCGTAGGAGATGAATTTGAAACCTCTTGTTTCGTCAAATTTTTCAGCAGCCTTGATCAGGCCCAGGTTTCCTTCATTAATCAAGTCTGGTAGACTTAGTCCCTGGTTCTGATACTGCTTTGCCACTGAAACGACAAACCTCAGATTCGCTCTGGTGAGTTTCTCAAGGGCAGCTCTGTCGCCCTTTTTGATCCGTTGAGCCAATTCAACCTCTTCCTCAACAGTGATCAACTCTTCTTTACCAATCTCCTGTAAATACTTGTCCAGTGAAGCACTTTCCCTGTTGGTAATAGATTTAGTGATCTTTAACTGTCTCATGTACTACTTCTCAAATTCAAATTATGTGAAAAAAATCTCAGCAAATTTACGCGCTTATAGTTCTTTAATCAATTTAAATAAAGATTATTTTACGTGCGAAGTTGGTTTTACATACCAAAGGCATAGTACGAACGGGATCCGTTCTGATCCACCCCCTCAATAATTATCCCTCCTTCTGAGTTTTTAAGTATATCTGTAATATCCTTAACACTGCCGACCGGCTTTTTGTTTACTGAAGTGAGTACAAATCCTTCCTTAATGCCCACCTTCATAAACTTACCGGGTTTCACAGATTTCACTTTTACTCCGCTACTAATTCCCAGGGCTTGCTTTTCACGATCAGTAATCGGTTCAAAACTGGCACCCAGCACCTCAATCACATCGGTTTTCTGTACAATTTCTGTGCTGCCTTCAAGGTTACGCAAAACCACGTTAAATTGTTTCAGTTTGCCATCCCTTTTCACCACCACCTTTACTTCCTTTCCCGGACGGTACTTGGAGACAAACTCCTGCAATTCAGGCGAGCTGTTCACCCTGGTTTCATCAATGGAGATGATCACATCGCCCTCCTTGATGCCAGCCTCTCTGGCGGCCCCTTCGGGACGTACGTTAGTGACATATACCCCCTCGATGACATCGATCTTCATCTCTTCTGCCAGTTCGGCAGTTACAGTGGCGATGTTTACCCCCAGAATGGCCCTTTGAACTTCCCCATACTCGATCAGGTCTGTGACCACTTTCTCCACGATGCTTGCGGGTACCGCAAAGGAATAACCTGCAAAAGCACCTGTCCTGGACATAATGGCCGAATTGATGCCCACCAGCTCTCCCCGCGTGTTGATCAGGGCACCGCCGCTGTTCCCCGGATTCACCGCGGCATCGGTCTGGATAAAAGACTCAATGCCGAACTCCTGTCCTCTCATGATACCCATTTCCCCCCTCGCCTTTGCACTTACTATGCCGGCAGTCACCGTACTGGTGAGATTGTAGGGATTTCCTATGGCCAATACCCATTCTCCCAGCTTAAGTGCATCAGAGTTTCCGAATTTTAAAGCGGTCAGATCTCCGGCATCCACCTTCAACAAGGCTATATCGGTCGAAGGATCAGCCCCTATGACAGTGGCATTGAACTCCCGTTTATCGTTCAGGACCACCAACACTTCATCCGAGCCTTGGATCACATGGTTGTTGGTGACAATGTATCCCTTCCCGGAAATAATCACTCCGCTTCCAAAACCAAGAATCGGAGGAGGGTCACCGCTGGGCTGATCCCCAAAAAAGAACTCATACAGGGGATTCACGGCATACTCTCTGAATTCCTTGGTTTTCACATGAACCACTGCGTCGATGGATTGCTCCACCGCATCGGTGAAATCCATCATCTCTCCCCCGCCGGCTATGGGCATATTCACATATTGCATTTTGCTTTCCACGGGAACCTCAACCACAGCTATATCGGTATTGAACAACCTCGCATAAACCACGATTGCAACAAATGCTCCAAGAACCGCTACCGCAAGCATCCCCAAGAATCTCCTCGCTCTCATCTTTTTATATTTTTATTTATAACTTTGTTTCTGTGGAATTTACCTATCAAATTCCATGCCTTTCAAGAAGCAATTTACTATGATAACAACTTGAATAGAAAAAAAATTGATCCGTACATCCCCTTTTAACCTTTTTTAACGCAAAGCCCCCTATGCTTGTTCACTTTTCGAAATATCATGGAACTGGAAATGACTTTGTTATGATCGACGGAAGAGAGATGGATACTTCATTTCTGAATCAAACTCTCATTCGCCGCATCTGTCACCGCAGGTTCGGTGTAGGTGCCGATGGCCTGATTGTAATGGAGAAGAGCAAAGGATATGATTTTACTATGAAGTATTTCAACTCAGACGGCAGAGAAGGAACCATGTGCGGAAACGGGGGACGTTGTATCGCGGCTTTTGCCCGCCGGCTGGGAGTTGCAGGGGCTGAGACTACTTTTGAAGGAATCGACGGAATCCATTTCGCATCGATCCTGTCGAGTGGCGAAATCCGCTTAAAGCTGTCGGATGTGGACGGAATTCAAAAGCTGGAAGACGGCTACCTTTTGGACACAGGTTCCCCCCATTTTGTGAAGTTTGTGCAAAACCTGGATCAGATCGTGATGGAACTTGAAGGGAAGGAGATCAGGCACCAGTCGAGATTCGGGAAAGAAGGCGTAAATGTCAATTTTGTTGAGCCTGACAAGGGCACAGATACCCTCCACGTGAGGACCTTTGAGCGCGGCGTGGAAGCGGAAACCTGGTCCTGCGGAACCGGGGTCGCCGCAGCTGCCATATGTTCATACTTTCACTTCAAGTCTGACAAAGTAACATGCCAGGTAAACACTAAGGGTGGAGATCTGCAAGTAAACTTCCAGGCCAAGCCGAATCTTCAAGTTACCGATATTTACCTCACCGGACCTGCATCACATGTGTACGATGGGTCCATTCATGCGGGAGACTGATCCCAGGTTTTGAATCTTACTGGCAAATTCGAGTATCTTCTGAAAATCGATGTCGGGCTCTTTTTGCAATCTG
>SPBY01000468.1 GCA_004525825.1 Bacteroidia bacterium | reverse complement strand
GCTATCACAGGAAGCCTGGTGATCAGATTTACATCCTCTTCGCAGGTAATCACATTCTGGAAAACACTGCTGAATAAAAGCAGAACAAGTGTTGGCAGAATCAGGGCCAGCGATAATGCAATGGCATAGACATTCCCGGGGACGGGCGCCACCAGACCGCCAATTCTGGCCCTATCCACGATCTCATGATCTGGCGCATTGGAAGCCTTTTGAATTTGAGCCTCAGCCCTTCTCTCCAGAAGAAAAGTATAGAGAACATTGTTCAGGTTGAACTCCCTTTCGAATCCAAGCAATTGTTGTTCTTTTGCGGGCAATCTGGAAGCCTCCCCATTCAATCTGTTTATCGATCTATCATTCTCATCTCTTGCCAATTGATTGGCCATCATAACTCCAGCAAGGGTTTCCTTGATACTTTGCTTGATGTTCCTGATTCTCATATCAAGCTGCCCCTGCAAGGGATTTCGTTCTCCTACTTCACTGCTGAAATATTCGGCCTGCAATCCGGAATACTCCGAAATCAGGTTGGTAAGATTTGGATCGTCTATCCACATGGCTGCTGGAGCAACAGGTCTGTCATCATTGCTCTCTTCAGACAGGTAGTCGTCAAGGTAATGGTAATAATTTCTCGCCAGGTTTAATCTGGCTTTGTCGTTCTCCAGCACCACTGCCTGATCAATGATTTGTTGTGTCTGGGCACTTACATCCATGATCCGGTTGGCTGACCGGAATTCCTGAAGCCTGTTTTCTGTCAATATCAAATCAGACTGAACATCTCCCACCTGCTCTTCAATAAAATCAATAATCCGCTTTGCTTCCAGGTTCTTTTTCTCCAGGTTATTTTCGATAAATACTTCTGTGACTTTATCCAGGAAAACAAGCCCTTTACTCCGGTTGGTACCTTCAATGGAGAGCCGGACAATACTACCGTCCCGGGTAGCATTCTCTACCAGCATATTCCTTGAGTAGATTTCGGCCAGATTGTCCTTTTCAAAAAACTGAAAATAAATCTTATCCCCGGTCATGTAGATATCGTTCAACTCCAGCACGGGAAATACGGTAAATGAGCCCTGATCCAGAAAAAACTCCTTTCCAAAGGGTATGATGGTATCTAATTCCAGTCCTGATTTGGAGGAAGTGGATAATTCAAACTTATCATTGCCCACATACTGGAAAATAAACTCAATTTCAATGGGTAAACCCTTCGAACCAGACTCAATTTTCAATGGATTCAAGGGATAATACGAAGACTGGCTGAGAAATCCTTTTCTGTACACATCTATCTCAAATGGCAGTTCTTCAATGGCTTTCCGGACAATTGCGTAGGACTGCAGAACCATGATCTGATTTTCAAGGTTCTGGACACCGGGACGCATGGAGAAACCTTCCAGTATGTCCTGAGTAGGTGTGTTATCTTCCTCTTCTATCAATACGAACGCCTGGGTACTGTAAACAGGGAACTTATGCTCTAAATAAAAATAGGCTCCTCCTACAAATAGTATGATGGCCGCGATGTAATAATACCAGTTTCGGATCATCAGTAGGAGCGTCCTGCGAATCTTTAGAGCATCGACACTACCTGTAACATTTAATCCAGCTTGATTGGATGATACCTGTTTCATAAATCTTCTTTTATTGTGATACAGTTTGAATTAGGAGAATGATAGAGATGGTAGCTGTAATCGATGAAAAGATCACAGTCCATGGGAATTCATTCAATCCCCAGAACCTTCCTTTAATGGGTTTTACATAGATCACATCATTTGGCAGCACGTAGTAATACTCTGTATCTATGATTTTCTTATCTGTAAGATCAAACTCCCGCACCTCAGAACCCTCAAGGGTTTGCCGGACGATCCTGATATCGTAACGATCGCCGTATACGGCAATATCTCCAGCCATAGAAATGGCCTGAAAAATATTTAAGCGCTGCTTGTATATGGGATACATTCCCGGAACGTTTACCTGTCCAAGAATGCTCACATAGTTATTTACCAGCCTGATTGTGATCGAAGCATCGGTCACGTAATCTTTCATTAATTCCTCTATAACTGCTTTAGCTTCACTTAATGTTAAGCTTTCCACCTCAACCTTTCCAATGTAGGGTATCTCGATAGTCCCATCCTCCTGAACCGGGTAGGATAACAGATCGGCCGAGGCCTCATCCATTCTTGCCCCGCTACCTCCAGCATCAAGGGATGGATTAAAAAATGCGGAAAACCGGGGATCAAGGGTGGACACCCTTATATAAATGTTATCGTTGGGTTGTATCCTGTAAGTGTCGGGAGGACTGTATTCGTCCTCATAGGTGCTTTCAGGATTCTCCTGCAGGTAGGTGATTTTCTTGTTGGTAATACAGCCATTAAGCAGGATAGATACAACAAAAAGCAGCAATATCCATTTTGGTTTTGCTGCTTGCTTTAAAGTGAAAAGATAATGTGGCATATGGTTCATGTTAGGTATTTTCAAATATACGTCCTTCGGTTCTGATTGCTATATAATCTGGGATTTTTCTTTGCCTGGCACAGCTTCGCCCTCTCAGTCCCATGACTGCTAACTGAAATGTCCGGGGCCCGGTTGCCACAAATAAAAATTAAACGTAAATATAGACAGATAAGTTTCAGGAATTGGACTCAAATTCTCCAATTTGACCAAAGCAGAAAATGATGAATATACACAAGAGATTCACTGAATTCCGGAAACTTCTTATTGGTCTGAACGCACCTTGGATTCGCCCGGGTTTTCCCCTTTTTCGTCAAATATTATTACGCCGCAACTGCCAGTTATTTGATTCCATTCAGATACTCTTCCAGGTAGGAATTCAGCTCCAGGATATGCAGTTGCTGAAGGGTGTTGGTGACAGGCTCCTTTAAATAGGATTCATTGGACAAATAATAGGTCAAACCATCCATGCTTACAATCCCTTCCACCTGGAGAAAGGGAATGGAGATGTTCACACGCCTCTTGTTGCCCGAAAAAAAATCATGTGCGGGAAAGTCATACATCAGATACAGAAAGGGTTGCAGAATACCAGTATAGCCGCAGAGTACAAGCAGCTGTTTTGATTCGAGGAAGGTGGCCCCGCTTACCAGTCCCCGGATATCGAAGGAGTTAAGCTTTTGAGCCACGTGAGTGCCTGGTCGCTTAGGCAAAGAATATAATGAGGTATGTCCTGTGAGCCACTGTTTGGTAAAGAGGTAAATGTGGTGGGAGCTAAGCACAAAAGCCTCACAGTCAAACTCTGTCTGGTTGGGACCCACCGGATTCAGGTTGTGCTGGTCGCTGTAGGAGAACCAAATGGTATCGATGTCAGGACTCCCCGAAAGCAGGCTGGCCTTTTGAATGCGGAGAATATGAAGGTCATCGCGGTTTCCCGATGCATTGTTCCCGAAATCACCCAG